>CANQLH010000004.1 GCA_947624655.1 uncultured Clostridia bacterium
TATTTGTCTGATAATATACAATACTTGATAGATATAGGATTTAAAAATATTACATGTAATTTTAATTATTCTGATAGTTGGAATGATGATTCATTAGAAGTATTAAAAGAACAATATAAGAAGATTGTTAATATTTACTATGATGAATTTAAAAAGAAAAATTATGTTAAAATATATCCTTTAGACACCAAAATGTATTTTCATATTCATGAAAAAGTATGTTCAAATAGTTGTAATGGCAATCGTGTAGCAGTAAATGCAGATGGAAAATTTTATCCATGCATACAATTTGTGGGAGATACACGTTTTGAAATAGGAAATTATATAGATGGAATTAATTTACAAAAAAGAAAAGAAATAATATCAAGAAGATTATCAAGTAAAGTAGTATGTGATGAGTGTACGCTAAAAGATAGATGTCTATATAAATGTGGTTGTGCAAGGATAATTACAACTAATGATATTGTAGAAGTTTCTCCCCTTATATGTGAGACAGAACGTATTTATATAGAAGAAGCAGATAATCTCGCAAATAGATTGTATAAAGATTTTAAAAATATTTTTATTGCTTTAAATTACTAAAGATTTTGGAGAGTTCAACTCTCCATTATTTTATAGATTAGTTCATTCATCTTTTTGCTCTTAAATACAAATGCAGAAATAAGAATATTAGTATCTAACATTACTTTCATAACTAATCCTTCTTTCTATTTTTTCTAAATTCTTTTATCATTTGGACAACATCTTCTTCTGTTTCTAAGCCAAGCCTTTCTGCTTCACCATCAAAAGCATTTTGTATTTTTTCTAAAGCTAACATTGCGGAATTTTGAATAACTATATCTTTTCCTTTTTGAATAAAAAGAATTTTACTTCCTTCTTTTAAATCTAATAATTCTCTAATTGATTTTGGAATAGTTACTTGACCTTTGGTTGTTACTTTTGCTAATTCCATAAAATCACTTCCTTTTCATATTCCTTACATTCCTTACTAATATTATATGCTATTTTTATAAAATTATCAATATTTTTATTGAAAAATTTTTAATTTATGCTGCACTAATTTCAACAGTTGATTAATCGAATTATTTTTTTTAGCAAAATTTGGGAGGAAAAATTTTCGCAAATAACCTCCTTAATCGCTCCAATTTAAAGAAGAGGAGATAAGCAGTTGCTTTTTCTCCTCTTCTTTGTTTAGGGCAATGCTTGGGCGTCGGGATTACGCTGTCAGAAAAGATTAGTGCTCGGACTCATCGTTCTCTTTTGCAGCGTAGATAACAAGAATATTTATATCCTGTTTAATCCACACTGCTTTTACGCCTTCACTTTTCAGAACGCTGATTATGGCTGTCTGCCTGGGATACTGCTTCACGAACTCCTCAGTGCTGATTTTCCGAAATTCCTTCCGGAAAATCCGGCTGCTTAGGTATCTCTTGTTCGAAGACATAAAGAGCATACCGTCCGCCTCTCGGACTTCAAGCTCGTATACAGCCCAGTAGTCAGCTGGCCTTGGGATGTTATATGAGATTAGCTCCATCTCATTCATAACTTCCTTGGTATACGTTGTTCCCCTAATACCAAGTTCCAAAAAACGCTTAAGCATGATTTTACCCTCCCTTCGTTATTAACTAACGCGGTGATATGTAGAAAAAAATCTACGTTTTTATTATACTACACATTATGTTAATTGTCAAACATTATGTTAATATTGATTTTTTTTAAATTTTATGTTATAATAAAAATGCATATAAGCCTAGTCTGGTTATATGACAAATTGATAGGAGGGAATTTCCATGAATGTCTGCCTGGCAGGCACACCACTCCCGGTTTCCGAAGTTGAGGCTATGAACAAGGGGCTCTGCGAAGTGCAGGTAGCCCACAACCTCCTTGTAAACGCCATTGAAATTGAGACGGCTAACAAGGTGGTGAATTTCGTCGGAGAGATGCAGTACATCGGCATTGAGTTCACTATTCGTGGACGTGGATGGACTGTCTACAGTCTGACAGTACCGGTTGAGAGCGAAGACACTAAGGCTTACGCACTCAACAAGGAGGCTCTCTTTGACATTGCTCCCGAAGTTCGGAAGTATCTGTGGGAGTACTGCAGAAGCAAACTGGTGGCATAACTTGCCACAGCACCAATCCTTCCGCGAAGAGGACCCGCGCCTGCGGGTCCTCCTTCTATAAGTACGATTCTAATATAAAAATCGGAGAAAATTCCTAATTATACCACTCAAATTCCCATTCAAGTATTTTTACTGTATCTCCTTCTTTTATTCCAAGTCTTCTAAGCTCATCATCAACTCCTATTGAATTTAAGCCTTTTTGTAGATAATGCATAGATTCTCTATCCTGAATATTTACTTTTCTCATAAGTCTTTCGATTGCTGGTCCTTTTACTATAAATTCATTCTTATTAACTTCTACTTCAAAATCCTTTTCATTTTCAGCTAATGTATAGACTTTTCTTTCATCTATTTCTATCAAATCTTCTTTTGGTAAATCTTTTAAAACATCTGATACATGTTTCATAAGTTCATTTATTCCTTGTCTAGATGTAGCAGATATCTTAAATATTTCCATATTTTCTTTCTTAGCCACTTTTTCTAAGCTTTTATATAATTCTTCATCTTGCATAACATCTACCTTATTTGCGACAATTATTTGCTTTCTGGTGCTTAGTTTTTCATTATACTTTTTTAGTTCTTCTTGTATTACATAAAAATCTTCAACTGGATTTCTTCCTTCTTGTCCAGATACATCTATAAAATGTAAAAGTAATCTTGTTCTTTCAATATGACGTAAAAACTGAAGTCCAAGACCTACTCCCTCACTTGCTCCTTCGATTATTCCTGGAATATCTGCTATAACAAAGCTATCACCATATTCGGTTTTAACAACTCCTAAATTTGGAACTATTGTTGTAAAATGATAATCAGCAATTTTGGGCGTTGCAGATGTTACAATAGAAAGAAATGTAGACTTTCCGAACATTTGGAAAACCGAATAAGTCCAACATCAGCAAGTAGTTTAAGTTCAAGAATTATTTCAAGCTCTGTTCCCTTTTCTCCATCTTGTGCAAATCTAGGAGCTTGTCTTGTTGAAGTTGCAAAATGTGAGTTTCCTTTTCCACCTCTTCCACCAGACAAAATTAGCTCTTCTTGTCTTTCTTCTGATAAATCTGCAAGCACTTTTCCGGTTTTGCTGTCCTTTACAACAGTTCCTCTTGGTACTTTAATATATAGGTCTTGTCCGTGACTTACCATATCTATTGCTACCGACTTCCATTCTGTCCGGTTCTCTGCCTTAAATTTCTTTTTATATCTAAAATCTACTAGAGTATTTGAATCTGGATCTACAACGAAATATATGCTTCCTCCATTTCCGCCGTCTCCACCATCAGGTCCGCCTGCAGCAACATATTTTTCTCGTCTAAATGTAATTGCTCCATTTCCGCCATCTCCAGATTTAATAATTATTTTAGCATAATCTGTAAACATTCATATTTCCTTTCTTCTATAAAACTAATCCGAATTTTCTCATATACATCTTTTAATGTCTTATTTGCAATAATTTTAGCTTTTTCCGCACCAGTTTTATATATTTTCTCTAAATAGTCAGGATTATCTTTAAGCTCTTTATATTTTTCTTGCATTGGTTTAAGTTCTTCTATTACAGCCTCTGCAACTGCTACTTTAAAGTCTCCATATCCTTTACCTTCAAATTCTTTTTCAATATCTTGTTTAGTTTTTCCTGTAATTGCACTGTATATAGAAATCAAATTGCTTATTCCAGGCTTTTCTTTTACATCAAATCTTACTATATTTTCAGAATCTGTTACAGCTTTTTTGAATTTTTTAAGTATAACGTCTGGTTCATCATTTAAGAATATTGAATCATTAGGGATACTAGAACTTTTACTCATTTTACTTGTTGGCTCTTGAAGCCCCATAACACGCGCAGCGACTCCTTGTATAAAAGGTTCTGGTACCTTAAATGTTTCTCCATATATACTGTTAAACCTTTCTGCTAAATCTCTTGTAAGCTCTAAGTGTTGCTTTTGGTCTTCTCCAACAGGTACCAAATCTGCTTGATATAGCAAAATATCTGCTGCCATAAGTACAGGATAAGTAAAGAGTCCACTGTTTATATTATCTGCATGTTTTGCAGATTTATCCTTAAATTGTGTCATTCTCGAAAGTTCACCCATATATGTATAACAATTTAAAATCCATGCAAGTTCTGCATGTTCTGCAACGTGCGATTGAATAAAAATATTACTTTTTTCTGGATTAATTCCTGCGGAAATATATAATGCAAGTAAATTTAAAGTATTTTTCCTTAAATTTTCTGGATTATTTCTTATTGTTAAAGTATGCAAATCTGCTATCATATAATTGCACTCATAATCCTCTTGCATTTTTTTCCAATTATTAATTGCTCCTAAGTAATTTCCAAGCGTTAAATTACCTGTTGCTTGTATACCGCTTAATATGATTTTCTTACTCATTTAAGTTTTCCTTTCTATTTCATATTTTCTTTTTCTATTTCAGAAATTAAATTAATTCTAGCTACATGTCTTCCGCCTTCAAATTCAGTTGCTAAAAACTGTCTAACTATACATATTGCTTCATTTACTGTAAGATAATCTGCACCTAGAGCTAATATATTTGCATCATTATGCATTCTTGCAAATTTTGCTATTTGTTCTTGATAGCAATTAACACATCTTACACCCTTAAATTTATTTGCAACTATTGACATACCTATTCCTGATCTACAAATAAGTATTCCAACATCTGCCTTTTTAGTTGATACTTCTTTTGCAACTTCTTTTGCTATATTTGGATAATCAACACTTTCCTCTGAAAATGTTCCTTTATCAGTATATTTTATTTCCTTTTCATCTAAATATCTTTTTATCTCCTCTTTTAATTTGTATCCTCCATGATCTGAACCAATTACTATCATATTTTACCTCCGTTTATTTAATAATATTATTAACTTTTCTTGTATTTTAATCATTTATATAATTCTTTATCTCATTATCTACTCTTGTTATGAATTCCTTCGCACTCATTTGACCTTCATCTCCAGATTTTCTTGAACGTACACTAACTTTTTCTCCTTCTACTTCCTTTTCTCCAACAACAAGCATATATGGTATTTTTTGCATTTGTGCTTCTCTTATTTTATATCCAATTTTTTCATTTCTATCATCTAATTCTACTCTTATTCCAAGAGCTTCTAACTCTTCTTTTATCTTCATAGAATAATCTAACTGATTATCAGATATTGGAAGTATTTTTACCTGTACAGGAGAAAGCCATAGTGGAAACGCTCCTTTTGTTTCTTCTATTAAGAATGCTAAAAATCTATCAAATGTTCCAAGTATTGCTCTATGAATAACAACTGGTCTGTGTGGTGCTCCATCTTCTCCAATATATTCAAGTTCAAATCTTTGTGGTAATAAGAAGTCTAATTGACATGTAGATATTGTAACATCATGTCCAACAGCTGTTTTTATTTGAACGTCTAATTTTGGTCCATAGAAGGCTGCTTCTCCTTTTGCTTCATAGAAATCTAATCCTGATTCTGTTAAAATATCTCTTAACTGTCTTTCTGCCATTTCCCACATATCATCATCATCAAAATATTTTGCCTTATTTTCTTTATCTCTTAAAGATAATCTAAATGAATAATCTTTGAAGCCAAAATCTTTATATACAGAAAGTATTAAATCAACAACTTTTCCAAATTCTTCTTTTATTTGGTCTGGTCTTACAAAAAGGTGTGCATCATTTTGACACATTTCACGTACTCTTTCTAGTCCGCAAACACTTCCGCTATCCTCAAACCTAAAGTCATGTGCAAGTTCTCCAATTCTTATTGGCAACTCTCTATATGAATGTAGTTTATTTTTATATATTAACATATGATGAGGACAGTTCATTGGTCTTAGAACTAGCTCTTCTGTATCTATTTTCATAACTGGAAACATATCTTCTTTATAGTGATCCCAGTGACCACTTGTCTTATATAAGTCTACATTTGCCATTGAAGGAGTATATACATGTTTATATCCTAATTTTACTTCTTTATCTTGTATATATCTTTCAAGTAATCTTCTAACTGTTGCACCATTAGGCAAATACATTGGAAGTCCAGAACCTACTAATGGATGAGTCATAAATAATTCTAAATCTTTTCCAATTTTTCTATGGTCTCTTTGTTTAGCTTCTTCTTGAGCTTTTATATATTCATCAAGTTCACTCTGCTTTGGGAAAGATATAGCATATATTCTTTGTAACATCTTATTCTTTTCACTGCCTCTCCAATATGCTCCTGAAGATGACAATATTTTAAATGCTTTAATTTTTCCTGTGCTTTCAAGATGTGGACCTGCACAAAGGTCTGTAAAATCTCCTTGTTTATAGAATGAGATTTCTTCTCCCTCTGGTAAATCTTCTATTAATTCTATTTTATATGGTTCATTTTTCATTAATTCTAAAGCTTCTTTTTTAGGTAAAGAAAATCTTTCTATACTAAGGTTTTCTTTTATTATTTTTTTCATTTCTTCTTCTATTTTTTGTTTATCTTCTTCTGAAAATGGGGTATCTGTATCAAAATCATAATAGAATCCATCATCTATTGCAGGTCCTATTGCAAGTTTTACATTTGGGAATAATCTTTTTACGGCTTGTGCCATTATATGTGATGTTGTATGCCAGTAAGCCTTTTTCCCATCTAAACTATTTTCAAAAGTTAATATTTCTACTGTACAATCTTTTTCTAATTTATATCTTAAATCTTTTACCTCTCCGTCAATTAATACAGCTGTCATATTTCTTGCTAATCCTTCACTTATACTTTTAGCTAAATCTAATGCTGAACTTCCTTTTTCAATTTCTTTTTTGCTTCCATCTTTAAGTGTTACATTTATCATTTTGTATACCCCTTTCTTAAATTTGAATTTGTTTTTATGTATTATAATTACAGTTTAATATGGTTATTATACTATAAAAGCAAAAAATAATCAACTAATAACATATTAAAAAAACACTAAGCATTTTAAATCTTTGCTTAGTGGTAAATCTTGGTGCTCCTTCAAGGATTTGAACCTTGGACCCACCGGTTATGAGCCGGTTGCTCTGACCAACTGAGCTAAAGGAGCATTATATGAAATAAAAAGCATCCCTTTTTAAGGATGTATTTATGTTGGAGCAGGTAGCGGGAATCGAACCCGCGTCATCAGCTTGGAAGGCTGAGGTTCTACCATTGAACTACACCTGCATTCATCAACTTTGATTATTATACTTTGTATTTTATAATTTGTCAATACTTTTTATAAATTTTCTTATATTATTATTAAAAAAATTTTTTTATAAAATTAAAGAGTT
Organism: uncultured Clostridia bacterium; assembly: GCA_947624655.1. GTDB lineage: Bacteria > Bacillota > Clostridia > TANB77 > CAG-508 > JAAWPK01. Next base: position 7,398 of record CANQLH010000004.1, read on the forward strand.
TTTTATACCATTTTTCATTTTCAACAACAATCATACTATTTTCAGTATTTGGAATAGTCTCAAGGTCTATCTCTCTTTTTTTAAATAAATTATCTGTATTATATTTTTCTTTAGCAATTTGTTCTAAATCGAAATTTTCCTTTGCTTCAATCCTTTGTTTTTCATATTCCGTAGCCCAATAGTCTTTATATAAATTGGCTAATATTGCTGTTGCTTCTTTAGAGATATTCTGTTCTTCAAGAGTTTTTGTTTTATCTATTTTAAAATTATTACTTGTATTCATATATTTTTTATACATATCTATTTTAAATTTAGGAATTTTCGTCAAATCTTCTTTTTTAGTATATTTTAATACCTCAATAACTTCTTGATAAGCATTTGCATATATCTCATTCATCTTAAGTATCCTCCTCTATCTAAATAAACCTTCTAATTTTGAAATCATACTTTCTGCCTGTTCCTTAAACTCATCATTAATTTGTTTATCACTTTTTATAATATCTTCTTCAACTTTTCTTGCCTCTTTTTTATCTGTTGTTAATGCTTTAGGAACAGTTGCTTTTCCAATACTTCTTGCAGAAAATAATTCTTCTGTTTCTTCATCGAGACTACCAACAAATGAATCGGCACTTTCTGAATCTTTAGTATTTTCTTCTATTTCTTTATCAAGACAACCTACAAATGAATCGGCAGTTATTAGCTCTTCAGTATTTTCTTCTGTCTCTTTATCTGCTTCTTCATATAATCCCTTTTTTTCAACATCCCAATCTATTATAGATGACTCTATAGATTTCATTCTTTTACCACTCCCTTTTATTTAATTTTATCATTTTTACAAAGTTTTGTAAACCTATAAAATTTCGTGAATAGCGAAAAACTTACAAGTTTTGAAATTATTGAAATACTTTTTTAGATAGATAAGCGAGTGGCAATCGTCAAACATACGGCAATAGTCACTCGCTTTTGTAGAGGTCAGTCTATCTCCTCAAAGAAATCGTCGTTCAGTTTCTTCAAGTTCTCCTCATTTGCCTCTTCAGCCCAGAAGCCTTGGGCAAATTCGATGACCTTAAAGGGCTGGCATTTCTTATAGATGCTGTTCTCTACTAGTTTGGCAACAACTGTAAACCGAACCAAAGAGCCTTCTCCGGAAATGTCAGTAGCCAAGAACTTGTTTTTGAGTGCGCCAAGCTTGTTATAAAACCCGGCAATCCACAAATCGGACATACACTTCTCACCTCTATACACTAATTTCTCACATTTGTGAGATAATTATATTATAGCAGAACCTTTACATAATTGTCAAATTTTGCTCATTTTACCATAGTATAATCCTTTTGTTTGAGGTTTCATAAATTTTTAACAGCTTTTTCATTTTCTTACATAAGTCACATAACTATAATCATATGGATTTTTATCATCTTTTAATCCTTTTACTTTTTGAGTAATTTCCCATTTACTTTTATCTATTTCTGGAAAGAACGCATCTCCTTCAAATTCTTCATCTATCTCTGTTATATACATTTTATTTGCATAAGGCATAAGAGTTTTATACATCATTGCCCCACCTATTACAAAGTTTTCTTCTTCATCATCTATATATTTTTGCAAATCATCAAGACTATATACCGTTGTAACCTGTGGGTCATCAGAGACTTCTTCTTTTAAATGTGTAAGCACAACATGCTCTCTATTAGGTAAAACTCTTCCTAGTGAGAAAAATGTATTTCTTCCCATTATTATAGTTTTTCCTGTTGTTATTTCTTTAAATCTTTTTAAATCTTCTGGGATATGCCATATAAGTTCATTATTTCTTCCTATAACATTATTTTTTGCAACTGCAACTATTATACTTAACATATATTTCCTCTTTTCCTATACCGCAACTGGCATATCTATTTTTCCTAAATGTTTATAATCTATAAGTTTAATATCATCTATTGTAAAATCATAAAAATCTTTTATTTCTGGATTTATCCATAGCTTTGGAGCAGGTAGTGCTTGATTTCTTCTTGATAATTGTTCTTTTATTCCTTCGATTTGATTTTCATATATATGAGCATTATTGATGCAAACTGTTAAAAGTCCAACTTTAAAACCTGTAACTTGTGCAAGTAAATGTACAAGTACAGCATATTGTGCAACATTAAATGGATTTCCAAGTGGTAAATCATTTGAACGAATTGTTAACATACAATTAAGCTTTCCATCCGTAACATCCCAACAGCTATTATAAACGCAAGGATAAAGTGCTCCTGTATCAAGATATGGAATTTGCCATAAATTAATTAACATTCTTCTATCTTGTGGATTCGTCTTTAATTTATTAATCAAAGTATCAATTTGTTTAAATTCTTTAACTACCCATCCATAAGCAGTTCCGATAGTTCCGGTCCTCCATCTCCCATTCGTCCCATATATGAACATTTTCTTCTTGAAGTTCTTTTACGCTGTTGGATTGTTTTTGAAATATCCAAAGAAGTTCTTTAACAGCTGTTTTAAAGGCAACAAATTTTGTCGTTAATATAGGAAATTCTTCACTTAAATCAAATTGCATAATTTGATGTGGTAATTTATATGTTGCAATTCCTGTTCTATTTTGATCATAATACCCTTCATCAAGTATTTTTTTACATAAATCAAGATAAATTTCATCAAATTTACTCATTTTAAATTTAACCTCCTGTATTTTTTTCTAACAAAAGAGTGCCCTTTATTTAAGGCACTCTATAAAACATATTATTCTCCTCTACCTTCTGGTAAAGCATCAGTAGAAGTTGTAAGTCTTAGTTTAAACACATATGCAAATGCCCTTGCAACTTTGCTTTGTTTAATTCTTTGCCATAGAGTTGGTTTAACATTAATTCGAGTTTCTTCTAAGTATTGCTGTTGTTGTTCTATGCCACTTTTCTTTTCTTCTTCAACTATTTCTAGTGGTGTAGGAATTCCCTTTAGGGCATCAGCTATCTCTATACCAATATAGCTTAATGCTTTTGATTTATCTTCAATTCTTTCCATATCTATTTCAATATGTAAGTTTGCCTCTAGATTGTTTATTCTAGCATTAACTAATTTAACTGCATCTTTGTAATTGCCAGATGTATCTACTTTTGCTCTTCCGATTATTCCTAAGGCATCTATTATATCTTCGCTAAATACTTTAGCGCCATTTTTTACATATACTTTCCAATCTTTATCTTTATTAACAACAGTATCTAATAAATCTCTTAATTCTGAAGATAAACCTATATTTTTTTCTCTTTGTCTAATTAATTCTTCGATTTGTTTAGTATTTTCTTCAAATTGATTTGTTGCATATTCCACTAATCCGTACGCAGACTTATATACAGATGCAGGGAAATTTTTCTTCCTTGGATATTCTATTAAATACATTTTTATTGATTCTATTAAATCTTTAAAATATGCATCATCATCTAATTGAACTATTTGTTTTTTACTATTTGGATTAATTAACTTTTGTACTTTATCTATATTTGATAAAATTTTCTCCTCAGTTATTACCATTCTTATGTTTACTATGCCAGTTTTTTTAGCTCTTAGCATTGTAAACCTCCCTCCTTCGTACTATGTTATATTTGATATTTAAATTATATAACATTTAATCTAATACTACAATAGAAAATTAAAAATATTTCTTTAATTTTCTGTTACAATTTTATTACAATAATATTACATTTGTCAACATTTTTTTGTTTAATTTTACAAATTTTTTTCTGCACAATAAAAAGATTATTTTGTAGCAGACTTTTATCTCACTAGTACAATGCATTGTAACACTAATTATTATTTTTGTATAGACTATTAATAGAAAACTTGTAAATTTTTTAGTTTTTATTCTTAGATATATAAGAAATAATTAATAACTTTTTGGGGGCACTACATGATATGTATAGTTTATGTGATTTACCGCTAAATGTATCTAGTACTGTTCAAAAGCTTGAATGTAATCGGCTCTCTAAAAAGAAGATTTTTAGATTTAGGAATTGTTGAAAACACTTTAATAACACCTGTTTTAAAAAGTCCTTCTGGAGATCCAACTGCCTTTGAGATACGAGGTACGTTAATTGCACTTAGAAAAGAAGATGCAAATTTAATCAAGGTAAAATCTCTTACCTGTGATGATAATATATAAGAGTAAGTTAAACTTACTCTTAACATTTTTATTATATTAAATAATATTATATTTAAGAGGTGATGTTAATGGGACTTACGTCTAGTTCCACAGGTAGTAAAATTATGGAACAAGATGTTTTTGAAAAAGCAATTCGGATGTGATTATACAATAGCTCTGGCTGGTAATCCGAATGTTGGAAAAACAAGTATATTTAATAATTTAACAGGGATGCATCAGCATACGGGTAATTGGCCAGGCAAAACTGTGTCTAATGCCTATGGTATGTGTGAGCATAATGGAAAAAATTATCTTTTGGTTGATCTTCCAGGTACATATTCTTTAATGTCAAATTCAGCTGAAGAAGAGATTGCCAGAAATTATATTTGTTTTGGAAATGCAGATATTTGCGTAGTAGTTGTTGATGCAACATGTTTGGAAAGAAATTTGAATTTAGTCTTTCAAGTTTTAGAAATGACTCCTAATGTAATTGTTTGTGTAAATTTATTAGATGAAGCAAAGAAAAAATCTATTGAGATTGATTTAGATAAACTATCTAAGCTTTTAAAAGTTCCTGTTGTTGGGACTATTGCAAATAAGCCTAAAACTTTGAAAAAATTATTAGAAGTTATTCATTCTACCTTAACAGATTCGAAAAAAGATACTTCTTCTGTTTCTTTACCTATTACCTATGATAAAAAAGTGGAAGATTATATAAATGTGCTTGAAGGAGATATCAAAGATATTTTACCTTCTACTAAAAAATATCTTTCAAGATGGATTGCATTAAAAATGCTTGATGAAAATTCTTCTATTAATGATGCTTTAAAATCTAACCTAAATATTGACTTACAAAATGATGTATATATACAAGAAAAAATTGATAAAATTAAATCCGATTTGGAAAATGAAAATCTTAGCTTATCTTCTCTTCGAGATAAAATTGTCTTTAATATTATGGCTAAAGCAGAAGAAATTAGAAAAGAAACTTGCACTTTTGCTGATTCTAAATATAATCTAAAGACTAGAAAAATTGATAAAATTCTAACTTCTAAAAAGTTTGGTATTCCAATAATGCTAGTTTTTCTTGCTGTAATTTTTTGGATTACCATAACTGGTGCAAATTATCCTTCTCGCCTTTTATCTGATTTTTTTGGCTTTATCCAAGATAAGTTACTTATTCTTTTTGATAATTTGCATGTTCCATCTTTTTGGACTAATATTTTAATTTACCGGTATGTATCAGACTGTTACTTGGGTTGTGTCTGTTATGCTTCCGCCTATGGCAATCTTCTTCCCGTTATTTACTTTGCTTGAAGACTTGGGATATTTGCCAAGGATTGCTTTTAACCTAGATAATTATTTTAAAAAAGCATGTGCAACTGGTAAACAGGCATTAACCATGTGCATGGGGTTTGGTTGTAATGCTGCTGGAGTAATTCGGTTGCAGAATAATTGATTCTCCTAGAGAAAGAATTGTTGCAATAGTCACAAATGCATTCGTACCATGCAATCGGGCGTTTTCCTTTTCTTATAACCATTGCTTCAATATTTATTGGATGCTATTTTACAGGAATATTCTCATCTGTAATATCAACACTTGCTGTAATTTTAGTAATACTTCTTGGAATATTTTTAACACTACTAATATCTAAGATACTTTCAAAAACTTTACTAAAGGGGGCTCCATCATCTTTTATTCTTGAGCTTCCACCATATAGGAAGCCTCAAATTGGTAAAATTATTGTAAGGTCATTATTTGATAGGACACTGTTTGTATTAGCAAGAGCTGTTTCAGTTGCTGCTCCTATTGGTATTGTCATTTGGTTATTTGCAAATATTAATATTGGCGGCTTAAGCCTTTTGTCATATGTTGCAAATTTTTTAGATCCATTTGCGAAGCTTTTAGGCTTAGATGGATATATCTTAACAGCTTTTATTTTGGGAATTCCTGCAAACGAAATTGTCCTTCCTATAATTCTTATGTGTTATATGTCTGCAAGTTCATTAGTGGATGTAAGCGATACTTTTGCAATTAGAGAAATACTACTTCAAAATGGTTGGACATTAATTACTGGTATAAATGTAATGCTATTTACTTTACTTCATTTTCCTTGCAGTACTACATTAATTACAATCTATAAAGAAACTAAGAGTGTTAAATGGACTTTGCTATCTTTTGTAATTCCTACTCTTTGTGGAATTGTTATTTGCTTAATTACCAATGGTGTTTGGAATTTGATTTTTTGAATAAAAATGAACAAAGCCATAGCTTTTTATCACTATGGCTTTTTATCTAAAATAAATCCTAAGAATTTATATAATAATACTATTTTACATAAATATATAGTTATTAATTATTATTTCATTTGCATACATTTTATCTTTCTATATTAAATTTTACAAGTTGATTATGTATTATTTATAAGTCTATTGCAATTAATACTTTATTAAGATTGTAAAAATACAAGTTGCACCTTTAAAGATTTTAATTCATTTTTTTCCATGTTAATTTTGTTGAAATATGTATTACTGATATAGTTAATACTATCATTATTGTAATTTGAGCAAGTGGAAAATAATATGATATATTTTGATTTGTTTTAATAATGCAATATATAGCATAACTTAATATTATTCCTAATAATGTTCCTACGAAGAGAGATTTTATACCATATATTAAACTTTCATAACAAAACATTTTATCAAATTGTTTATTTGACATTCCAATTGCTTTTAAGATTTCAAATTCTCTTTTTCTTAAATTCATACTTGCTGTAATTGTGTTATAAATATTAGTTATTCCCATTAAAGACATTACTAACAATAAGCCATATAAAAATATAGCCATAATAACTGAAAGCCTTTGTGCGTCTTCTTTTTGTTTATTATAATTTGTTATTGATATTTTGTTTGGGTTAACAAATTGCAATATTTCTTTTTCTAATTTATTTGGATTATTTGAATTAATTATCATATCCATAGAAAAATTTCCCTTTAAAATACTATTTCTTTCATCGTCAATGTCTATTTCTTTTGCCATATCATTAGATATAACTAATTTTTCATAATTTCCTATTTTTTGTATTTTTGGATCATCAGAACCTGCTAGCTGCATATAAGGGTCTAAATTAGAAATTTTTATTATCGGAATTTTATATTCTTTATCTTTTATTATTATATTTAATATTTCTCCTTCTTTTACTAAAGGATTATTAGATATTAAAATTCCTGAATTAATAGTATTCTCATATTTTAATCCTAAATTTTCTAAATAATCTTCATATATTTTTCCTTCACATCCATAAATACTAATTGCTTTATTATTGTTTTCTATAGTTCCTCTAAAACTTACTAGAATAGAATAATCTATAATATTATCTAATCTTTTAATTCTATCAAAATTTTCAAATACTGTACTTGTTTCTTCTTGTTCTTCAGAATATATCATTTCTACATCTATATCTCTATTAGTAGGCATATATGTATTTTTTACTACTAAAAATACATATTGTATTATGCTACTTAACATTATAACTAATATCATAATAATACCAATCGAAATGTATGTAGAAAGATATTTTCTTTTATTTCTTTTAATGTTTTTATATGCTATTTCTCCTTCTAGCCCCAATAGTCTTGATTTCAATTTACTAATTTTAAAGTTTTTATCTTTAATTAAAATCTCATTATTTTGTTTAATTGCTTCAATTGGTGATGCTTTTTTAGCTTCTTTTATTGGCTTAATACAAGAAATAAAAATAGATAGTAAAGTTATTAATATTGTAATAATTATTGAAATAGCATTAATATTAAAATGGATAGTTAATTCATTTCCATACATATTTCCTATAACATTCCCTATTCCTTTTGTACTAAAAAATACAATTCCTATTCCTAATACTAAACCAACTGGAATACTAATTATTCCATAAATAAATCCCTCAGTTAGTACAATTTTTGTAATTTGTTTTGGTGTAGCTCCAATACTAATTAAAGTTCCAAATTCTTTCATTCTTTCTGATATAGAAATTTGAAAACTATTTTTTATTAATATAATAGTAATTGCTGCTACAATTATAATTGACATTCCACCTATTAATTCTAATTGAGATTTCTCATTTTTTCCATTAGTAGCACCTTGCCACAATAATAATTCACTATTTTCTGAAATACGATTTTCTAGATTTGTATTTTTTAATGCTTGATAAAAAGCAGTTTCTTCGTTTGGATTTTTTAATAATATTGTTATTTCACATGGTCTTACTTCAGTCATTTGTTCTAGTTTTGTAATCGCTATGTATGCATTACTACTACTTGCTTCTTGCATAGTTTGTTTCATTATTCCTACAATGTTATAAATTACTTGTTCTTCTCCATCTGGTACTAAAAATGTTTCTCTTCCATCATCAGAAGTTGTTAGTTTTACTTTTTGAACATTGAGTGTTAATTTATCATCAATTTTTAATGGTTCATACATATTATTTATAAGATAATTTGAAATTAATATTTCGTTTTCATTTTGTGGCATCCTTCCTTCTAATAATACAATGTCTCTATTAAATAAAGCTGTTTCATCATATGCTTCTATTCTAATTCCTTGTTTAGCATAAATTTGTGTTTCATAATCAGCTGCACCTATTGTTTGAGATATTCCTATTTTTTCTATATTGTTTTGCATCTGATTAAATTTTCTTGCTTCTTCAGTTGTAGTTTCGTTAATATGAATATGATAATTGCCTATACTTTTCTTGGTATTTTCTATCATAGAATTTTGAAAGCTATATATTAAAGTGAGTATAAAGCTAATTAGAGCTACTGATATTATAATTCCAATAATAGTAGCAATTGTTCTTTTTTTATTTCTTTTTAAATTTTTCCAAGCAATTATCCCAAAAATATGCAAACTTATCCCTCCTTTTTTTATTTTTATAATAAACTGACATATCTATATTAAAATTTACAAGTTGATTATATATTAATTATAGGTTCATTTCAATTAATATTTTATTAAGATTTTTCATATATTTTGCGAACATTTGATTGACTTTTTGAAGATTATAATATATAATAGGCAAAGAGAATGAGCAAAGCAGAATGTGGCGTGTCGTTTTTACCGAAAGGAGGGCGATGCGTATGCTAGAACAAATATATATTTTCTTCATATACATACTTCTTATTGAACTTACACTTGTTACTGTATTAGTTGTTGCATTATTTGTAGCTTTAGTTATAACATTAAAAAAATTAGACAACAAAAAAAGTACATCTCTGCTTCGCCGTTAGAGATGCACTTTTTAATTTTTTAACTTCATTAACGGCACGCCACATTTTTGTGGTTGCTCATTTTCTATAATTATTATACTAAAATATATTGTAAATGTCAATTATTTTTTAATCATAAGTAATTTCTTTTGCTTTTTATTTTCTCCTGTTAAATCAAGCCTTTCTTTATCAGGCTTTCTATAAAAAGCACCCATAAAAATTTAAGTAATTATACTATTTTACATAAATATATAGTTATTAATTATTATTTCATTTGCATACATTTTGTCTTCTAATATATATCCTTTTATATTTATATGTTTATCAATTTTTAAGTCATCTTTTGAACCAGATTTAATTTCGACTTTATTTCCATTGACATCATATATATCCTTTATTGTATATTTTGCACTAGATAATAAGTATACTGTTTTTAAATCCATATCTTCCGTATTTGTAACTGCTATACCTACATTATTTTCTAAATCTATTACCGTAGTTTTATTTATCGTAACGCTTTCGTCATCAAAAGAAATAATATCTCCCCATATATCAAATTCGTCTTCCCCACTGACCATTACTTGACTGTTATCTAAAATTTTAGATATATCATTATTGTAATTATTATCTGTATTTTTGAGTCCAAACATAATACCAAAATAATCAATTGCTAAATATCCCGCAATAATGAAACCTATTATTGATATAATTATTGTAAAATAATATTGAATGTATAATTTTTCTCTTGTATAACGCTCTATTACTTTATAAAAAACAAAACCGATAATTGCACCTAATAAATTAAGAATAATATCATCAATATCTGCACTACCAAGATATAAAAAATATTGGAGGGACTCATAAATTAAGCTAAATATTAGACTAAATAGTATTGTATATCTTAATTTTTTTGTCTTTTTAAATAACATCGTCAAAAAGTATCCTAATGGAACAAATACAAATATGTTTCCAATTATATTATTAAATCCTCTAGTGAAATAACCTTCAGAAATTATTTTTATAAAATCTATAATAGAGTTTAGTGGTATTATATTTATAGACCTAAACCCATTTAATTCTCCTTTAAATATATTTTCAATAACATCAATTGAACTGCTATATTTAAACAATATTATTTTTGTTAAGCACATTAAATATAGCATAAAAATTATATAGCAAACTGTCTTTAATATAGTTTCTTTTTTATCTGTTTTTATTTCATTCATATATTTGCTCCATAAAGATTAATATTTAATAATGATTGTTATCCTCTAAAATTTTAATATTTTATCTTTCTATATTAAAATTTACAAGTTGATTATATATTTTCATCACGTATCTCGTCGATAAGATTTTTACTTTTTATCTCTTTTCTTGCACATATTATTGCTAAAAATATTACGGCATATATAACTATCAAACTTCCAAAAATTGTACTCCACGGAATCTCAAACATGTACAAGCTTGATTGTGTTAAAAAGAGATATAGTACATATAGAATAACCAAGCTAAGTATTATTCCATAAATTCCACTATTTAATCCATAGAATAACGTATCTAAATATGTCATTTTTCTTAATTGCTTATTTGTCATTCCAATAGATTTCAAAGCTGCAAAATCTCTTCTTCTTAAAATTACACATGTGTAAATTGTATTAAATACAGTTATTGCAGAAATAAAAGCAACAACGCCTATGAATGAATACGCCATTATTTTTATTAGTTTTTCTGTGTTACTCAAAGATACTTTATTTGTACTAATCTTGGTTACGTCTTCTCTTTCAGTTATGTGACTATACCTTGAAAAATCACTTGGTAAATGATTATCTCCTATAACAGCTGCATTCTCTCCATACATTTTCTTTATATCATTCATACATTCATCAATTTTTGCTGCTTTCTTTTCATCTGTTTTTATATTTATATATGCTTCTAATATATAATCGTATTCATCAATCAACTTCATTGCATATTCTGGACTTATAATACCAATAATTTCTGCCCCATTAGAAAGAGAATTATTAAGATATGGACTTAAGTCATCAATAATTCCAGCAATTGTATAAGTTTGTTCAATACTTTCTTTTCTTCCTATTGATTTTCCTATATCAACAGATAATTTATCTCCAACTTTTAGATTTGTTACATCAATTTTATTACCATATTTTGTTTTTTCTTTTATACTATTTACAATAATCATTTCGTTATCATTCAGTTCTTTAATTCCTGCTCTTTTTAATATTTCATTATATGTATCTCCAAAAGCCCAAAAATTCTTTATCTTTATTTCATAATTTCCTATTGCATCTCTGTTTACGTTTAATACTCCATCATTTACCATACTTTTTACTGTACTAGAAATTTTATCCTGTCCTAAAAATATACTTGTATTATAAAATGACTCTAAGCATACATAATAATCATAAATTAAATCATTATCTTTTAGATATTTAGTTATGCTATCTATTTTTTGAGCATTAATTTTGTAACCATTTGTTTTATCTGGATTAATATTAATTATATAATCATCATAGTTGCTTTCTTTAGTATTACTCATTATTTTATTTATATAACCAATAAGTCCACTTATAGTCAAGAACAAAATTAAACTAATCATTAAAGAGCTTTCTATTGCTTTATTTCTAAACTTATCTATTTTTATATTTTTATATGCAAGTAAACCTTCTTCTTTAAATATTTTTTCAATTACTTTTGGGTGTTTGACTTGTTTTTCAGTAAGTTTAGTGTTTTTGTTTCCATTAATTGCATCTATTGGGCTTATCTTTTCTATTTGCCCCATTGGCTTTTTACTTGACCTTGCTACAATAAACCATACAATTAAAACAATAGCTAAAATTATCAAAATAGGAACTTTCATACTTAATTTTATCTCATTATCTACTGAAAGAAATTGCCCATAATCTATTTGACTAGCTAGATTGCTAACAATCCCTATAACTACATAACTTAAAAGCAACCCTAATACAAGACCTATTATAATACCAAGGCTTCCGAGAATTATCCTTTCAATCTTTATCATATGTTTTCTTTGCTTTTTATCCATTCCTATTGAGGCAAGCATTCCTAATTCTTTTATTCTTTCGCTATATGACATATTAAATGAAGTCTTAATCATTGAAACTAAAGTCACACCTAAAATAAAAATTAAGAAACATCCTACCCCAAGTAACACATAAGTAAATTCTTTGTTTCCATCAAGTACACATTCATATTTTAAGAGTTCTCCATTATATTCTAGTGAAGGCATATTACTATTTTTATTCTCAGTTAAACCTTTTAGTAAATTGGCTAACGTCTGTTCCTCTGATAATTCACTTTTTACTTCTGTTTTACTTATATTTAAGTTATCTGCTAAATTGCCTGCTGTTTTATATATTTTTTGAATATTTTTAGTAAGTATTGTTGCATCTATAATTGTATCATTACTAATTGAAGATTTGTCTAAATATGAAATTGCTCCTACTTTACTTGCATCTGCAAAAGACCCCTCATCATATTCCGAGCTTTCTATTTTTCCAACTAGTGTATATTCCTTTTTCACTCCATTTAGTGTTATATTTACTTTGTCTCCTACTTTTCCCTTAACATTATTTTCATTGCTCATAATATTTTTGGTAGATTCACTTATAATTATTTCATTTGAATTTTCAGGAAGTCTTCCTTCTATTAGTTTAATATTGCTATTTTTTAGTGCATTTTTGTCAAGTTCATGTACGTCTAATTTAATAGCTACAACAGTACCAAAGTTCTCTTCTGATGTACCTAATTTACGACTTCGTGATATTTCTCTTATATTTTTATCATTTTCAATTTTTAAACTATCTGAATATGTAATATTTTTAAACTCTGCTTCCCAATTTTTTCTATTTCTAACGCTATTTGCTAAGAATTGCTGATAACTTGAAAGTAGTGTAACTACGGTTGTAATCAATACAGTCGCTATTACAATTCCTAAAATAGTATATAATGAACGTTTTTTATTTTTTACTGTATATTTTATAGCTAATTGAGTAGTAATTTTCATATTTTCACCTTTCTATATTAAAATTTACAAGTTGATTATATATTATTTGTAAACTTATAGCAATTAATATTTCATTAAGATTTAGTTATATCTTTAAGAATTTTTTCATTTCTACTAATTCTGATATTTTATATTCATACTCTCTTGATTCATTCTTTCTATCTATCCATATTGCTTTTAATCCAGCATTTAATGCTCCTTCAATATCTGTATCATACTTATCTCCTACCATAATACATTCTTTTGGATTACTTTTTGTCTTTTCACAAGCTATTTCAAAAATTTTTCTATTAGGCTTTGAAACATTAACTTCACCTGAAATTATAATTTCTTGAAAATATTTTTTTAATCCTGTATACTCAATCTTTCTCCTTTGCTGATTACCATCTCCATTTGATAAAATTGCTAAATTAAATCTTCCTTTTAATTCTTCTAATAAATTTATTGCATCTTCAAATAAAATCCAATTTCTTTCATATATTGTTTGATATTCTTCAAATTTTTCTTTTGCTTCATTATCTGAAAGTTTTACATTGTATGTTGCAAAAAGGCATTGCATTCTTTTCACTCTCAATTCTTCAAAAGTAATTTTTCCACTATGATACTTGTCGTAATTCTCCATTGTTACTTTACTCCACGTTCTAGCAAACTGGTTATCTTCTATTTTTGAAAATCCTTCATATAAATGTTTAAATTCACAAATTGCATTATATTCAGCCTTTTTACTATTTACAAGTGTATCATCTAAATCAAAAAAAATTGTTTTAATATGATTTTTCATAAAAAAATTCATAAAATTTTTAGATATAGGTATCAAAAATGGTATTTGAACACATATACATTGCAATGTTAATAATATATATGTAAATAATGAACTCTCTGGATCATTTCCGCAAACCTATACACCAAAATGTAAAGAATGATATTATAATGCTTATTAAACTAAAATATAGTGCTAAGTTTCTATTACTCTTTATTTCACTTTTATCTTTAATTTTATTTTTTATAGGTATCTGTATAATATGAGTTATTAGTCTAATACAAATTGCTAAAATAGCTAATATTAGCGAAGTTGCATAGAACGGTACTTTTATAAAAGGTATATCTATTTTAATTGTAAACGATAAGATTAACAATTCAAGTGGACCTGTTATTAGTCCCCATATAATCATAATTAAATTATATTTGATTAGTTTATTATTCACTTTCTTTTTCATTCCTCTTCCCTCTTTTAGTTAATATTTTTTTCAATAATTTTATAATTAAATAAATTAATATCTTTCTAGCTAATAATATCATTAAAGCAATAATTTATCAACACTTACTCATTTATATAAATCCCCTATTAAATGAATATGTATACATCACTAATCAAACATATATTTATTTGATATGTTTAAAAGTTTGAAATTCTTAGCTTATATGATTTTTAAAAAGATTACATCACTCTAAAATATATAGAAAATAAGCCTTATAAAAAAATATAATTTAGCTATATTTTTATATATTGAAAATAATTAAATTTTTGTATATTATTACGAACATTTGATTGACTTTTTGAAGATTATAATATATAATAGGCAAAGAGAATGAGCAAAGCAGAATGTGGCGTGTCGTTTTTACCGAAAGGAGGGCGATGCGTATGCTAGAACAAATATATATTTTCTTCATATACATACTTCTTATTGAATTTACATTTGTTACTGTATTAGTTATTGCATTATTTGTTACTTTAGTTATAACTTTAAGAAAACTAGACAACAAAAAAAGTACATCTCTGCTTGACCGTTAGAGATGCACCTTTTTAATTTTCACTAACTTAACGGCACGCCACATTTTTAGTGGTTGCTCATTTTCTATAATTATTATACTAAAATATATCGTGAATGTCAATTGTTATAACTATTAATTTTTATTTCATTTATATATTTTCTTCTTTTATTTCTTCTACTATATTTTGTGTCTTTATTTTTCTTTTTGTAAATATTATTGACGCAAATATTACGACATAAGTCACAATTATACATATCACAAAATCCATATATGGTAAAACAAATGGCTTTATATTATAGCTTTTGTCTATTACAATAACATATATTAAATATAAAATGGCAACTCCTATAATTAAGCTATAAATTACTACATCCAAGCCATAAAATAATCCTTCTAACATAAGCATTTTATTTATTTGTTTATTACTCATTCCAAGCGATTTTAATTCTGCAAAATCTTTTTTTCTTAAACTTATACTTGAAGCTATTGTAATAAATATATTTATACAACTTAATATAGCAATTAAACATATAAATGTATATATTAGCATTTTCTTTACAAAACCTATATATGCTTCTTTCTTGTAATCTTTATAAAATGAATCTCCATGTAAATTTAATTTTTTATCTTCCTTTTCTGCTTCATCTCTCATCTCTTCAATTACATCATCTATTTCTTCTGGCTTATCTGTATTAATGTACATATTAGAAAAAAATCTCAAAGTTTCATCATCTTTATAGTCCTCTTCTACTCCCCATTTTTTTGCTGTTTCCTCACTAATTATTATATTACATATACTAAAGGTCGGGGCTAACTTTGAATCTTTTGTTACATTATTTGCAATTCCAACAATTTTTAAGTTATAATCTATTTGTTTCATTTCTTTGTTTTGATTTTTTTGATTAGTATTTTCTCCAATGTTTCCCAGCATATTATTTATCATTTCTTGTGTTTCTTTCACTATCTCTTCATCTTGACCTTGATAAGATATTGGGTAAGAATTATTTAGAATTTGTCTTACTGTTATTTTTTCTCCCTCTTTAAAGTTTGTCATTTTTATATTTTTTCCATATTTTGTGTCTATTGCAAATCTGTCATTTATAATACATTCATCTAAGCCTAGCTTATCTATTCCAAGTTCTTGCAAAATATCATCATATTCTTTTCCTTCAACCACCATAACTCTTGTAGTTGCTAATAAATCATTTTCTATCTTTCCAATCTTACAATATCCTTTACTATTTATTAATTGTGCATCATTAGTAATTTTTTCTTCTGGTATAACTATTTTTAAATTATCTTGACTATCTATCATAATATCCCTTATTATTATATAATTATCAAGCAAATTTTTTTCACTTAGTTTTTTTAATAATAAATTCTTTTCTTCATCATAATTATAAGAAAAACTTAGGTTATATTCTATATCTTTATTTAGGATACTTGCATCTTCCCCATAAAGTAAAATGAAATTAACTAGCATATAGTTTACTGTCACAAATAATATTATACTTATTACTATTGATACAACTATTGTTTTATAGTTTGATTTATCCCTTCTAATATTTTTGTATGCAAGTACTCCTTCTTCCTTAAATATTTTTTCAACAAATTTTGTTACTTTTACTTGTTTTCTTGTTACATCACTATCTTTTGAATTTCGAATTGCCTCTATTGGAGATATTTTATTTATTCTTTTCGTAGGCAAGAAGCTTGCAATTATTGTAATTATATATGCAAAAATTATTGTAAGAATAATTGCTTTAAAAGGAATTACTGTATTAAGGGTAGTGCTAGAATCTATTAAGAGTTTTGTTCCTGGTGAATTTTTACCAATATTTTGAAATAACATATCTATAATTTTTATCATTCCAGAAGATATTACAATTCCAATTATTAAACCTAAAATTATTCCTATTGTGCATACTATCATTGCTTCTTTAAGTAGCATTTTTCTTCTTTGCTTTTTATTCATACCGATAGAAGCAAGTATCCCTAATTCTTTTACTCTACTTGAATATGATATTTTAAACGAGGTGTATATTACTATGGTTGAAGCTATTGCAACTACTATTATTGTACCTGCAAATATCTTAGTTACATCTGCCGCAAATTCCTCTGCAAGTCTATCTCCAACATATATAGATTCATCTTCTTTATTTTTCATTCTAATCATAGAATAATTTAACAGAGTTTTGTTATATATCAAATTACTTTCTTTTTCTTCTTGGCTTTCATAAAGCCTTAAATCCTCTGTTAAATTATTTACTGTGTCTTTTATCTTATTTATATTTTTTGTAATTATAGATACATTAACAAGACTGTCATCCATTAAGGTACTCTCATCAAAATATGTAATTGCTCCTGCTATAAAATTAAATGAGAAATCTCCATAATCATTTAGTAATTCTTCTGCCTTTCCTACAACTGTATATGTTTTTTTATTTCCATTTATTGTAAGCTCTAATTCTTGACCTACTTCCACTATTCCATTTGCCTCATGTTGGCTTATAACTATTTCTGATGTATTTTCTGGATACCTTCCTTCTATCAATTTAACTTTGTTATTTTTTATAGAATTTTCATCATAAGCAATTATATTTACTCTAGTACTTCCTTTACTTGATTCTGTATCTATATTTTCTGCCGAAGTTCCTATCTCATATGTTACTGAAACCTCTTTAATATTTTTATCTTTTTTTATTTCTTCAACTTTTGAATATTTTATATTCTTAAATTCCGCTTCATAGTCTCTTTTACTTCTCGTGATATTTGCCGTATATGCTTGATAACTCGATAGAATTATAAGCACAGAAATTATAAGTACTGTTGCAAGTGTTATTCCGAGTTATACTAGCAATACTTCTTTTTTTATTTTTATTTAGATATTCTAATGCAAGTTTTGTGGTTATTTTCATAGTGACTCCCCTCACTTTATATATTTTCTTCTTTTATTTCATCAATTATATTTCCTTTGTATATCTTTCTTTTTGCTATTTTCATTGAAATAAAAATTACTATATATACTACCATAACTGATATTAAAATATTTGCAAATGGAATGCTAAATAAATACAACTTTGTATCAATCATTGCCAAATACATAATGTATAATATTACTAAACTAATTAAGGTACCATAAACAATTGCATCTAAGCCATAAAATACACATTCAAAATATAGCATTTTATTTATTTGTTTATTACTCATTCCTAAAGATTTAAGCTCTGCAATTTCCCTTTTTCTTAACAAAATACTTGAAGTTATTATATTAAATATATTTACAACGCTAAATAGCGAAATTAATCCGTACAAATGCATATAGTGGAATTTGTATTATTGCTCTTTTACTTAATTCACTTATTTTATTAGAGTTTGTATATTCATAAGTATTAGTACCATATATAGTTTGTTTTCCATCATTCTTGCGTAATTCATTTATTCTTGCTAATTCTTCATCTATTTTTTGTGGATAATCAGTATCTATTCTAATATCAAAATTTACTGGTATCATAGGAATTTCAGAATTAGATATTATTTCTTCCTCTTTTGCTAAATCTTCATTGCTTAACAATACATCAATTCTAGCAAAACTAGATATATATGGTTCAAAATTATCTACAATACCTGCAATTTTAAAGTCAACTGTTTCTCCTTTGGCATTTTCAAATGTCACAGTATCTCCGCATCTTAAAATCTGTATATTTTATCTTATCTCCATATTTAGAATTTTCTATATTGATTGTATTAGATATAATTACTTCTCCTTGTTTTAATTCTTGTATACCAGCTCTTTTTAGTATCTCTTTATAAGATGTTCCTATTACATATTGCAAATATGTACTCATCTTTAAGCTTCCATCAGATAATATACTTGACTGTATTGTTAAATCCACGCCTGAATTAATTGCTTTCTTCATTGATTTTGAAATTTTATTTTCAGGTATTATAATATTATTTATTTTGTTATATGTTAGAGCAGTTGCATATGCTGTATATTCTTTTATTAAATTATCCTTATTTAATAAATCTATAATCTCATCTATTTCGTTTTGTTTAATACTGCTAATTGAATAGTCATATTTATTTTCTTTTAATAAATCATTAGTTTCTTGGAACATATTAGTAATCAAACTGCTAATAACTAAAAATAGTATTATACTTGATGCTAATGAAATTACTATTGTTCTGTATTTAGCTTTTTCTCTTCTTATATTTTTATAAGCTAATACTCCTTCTTCTCTGAAAATGCGTGATATAGTTTTAGAGTTTTTGATAGTCTTTGTCTTAATCTTTATATTATTGGCATTACGTATAGTATCTATCTGATTACTTTTATTAATTTTTCTCATAGGTAATAAACTTGATATAAAAGCAACCAAATAAATAATTATAATTTCAAGAAATATCATTGGAATAGATATATTAAGCTTAGCTTGAACGATTCCGTCACTTACAATGTCGAAGTAATTTTTGCCAAGCTTTAAGCTTACCCATTTATCCGCTAAATTATTTAGATTAATTTGTATTACTTGTATTAAGCTATATGACAAGACTATCCCTAAAATAATTCCAATAATAATTCCTATTGTTGTCAAAATCACACACTCTTTTAAAAGCATATTTTTTCGTTGTCTTTTATTCATTCCGAATTGATGAAAGTACACCTAATGTTCTAATTCTATCATTATATGTCATTTTAAAAGAAGTATATATTACTGTAATTGATACAAATACTATTATTAATGTAAAGCCACCACCTATGCAAAAAAGAGCAGTTGCAAAAGTACTGTTAATATCTGTTACAAGTTCATAGCTTAGCAAATCTATATTGTATACAACCTTAGCATTACTATCTATCTCTTCCTTATTATTAATTTCCTTTCCCATTTCTGCTTCAATCATTTGCTTAAAAGATTCTACAAAGCTATTTTCTTTTTGAATTACCTTTTCTCTGTTAGGTAATTCACTCAACTTTAAATCTTCTTCTATCATTTCAGTAGTTTTCTTGATTTCTTTAACATTATTTGTTAAAATTCTTACATTTACAATTGTACTATCTGAAATTGTATCTTTATCTAAATATGTAACCACTCCTAGCCTTGTTTCGCCAAAAGTACGGCTTCCTTCTTCTAAATCACTCACGATTCCCACAACTTTATACGTTTTCTTTTCTTCTCCAAATGTTAATTCTATTTCATCTCCTACATTAAAAAATAATATTCGATTATTATCTTCATCATAATATATAGGTTGAAAAGTTGTAAGTATTATTTCATTTGAATTTTCTGGTAGCCTTCCACTTTCTATTTTAAAATTTGCATTTTTTAATGCATTATCATCATATGCACGCATATAAAAGGGTTCTGGAAAATATGAAACTTGGTTTTCATCAAATCTTTTTTCTACTCTATCATATTTACATGCATCTTCTTTTGAATATCCATAATCATAATATAATGACGTTTCTTTTACATTATCATATTTAGCAATTTCTAAAGCATCTGAGTACCTTATATCAATAAATTCCGCTTCCCAATTTTTATTATTTCTTTCTATATTAACCATATATTGTCTAAAACTTGAAACTAAAGAAAACACAGCAGTTATTAATATGGATACAATTATTATTGTAATTAATGTAACAGCACTTCTTCTCTTATTTTTCTTCAAATACTCAACTGCAAGTTTTGTAGTTATTTTCATAAAACATCACCCTTTATTATTTCGTCTTTTCATCTCTTACAATTTTTCCATCATTAACTGTGATTATCCTATCTGCTTCATTTGCAATTTTTTCGTCGTGTGTTACAAGTATTATTGTTTGATTATATTCTTTATTTGATTTCTTTAAAAGTTCTATTATTTCTTTTGAATTTTGACTATCTAGGTTTCCGAGTTGGTTCATCTGCTAAAAGTATCTTTGGTTCTTGAAGCAAACTTCTACCTATTGCTACTCTTTGTTGTTGACCTCCTGATAATTCATTTGGTAAATTCTTTCTTCTATCTGCTAATCCTAGTTTTTGTAATAGCTCTTCTAGTTTATTTGTGTCAACTTTTTTGTTATCTAATTTTATTGGAAGTTCCATATTTTCTTCTACATTTAATACTGGTATTAAATTATAGAATTGATATATTAATGCTACATCTCTTCTTCTAAACTCTGCTTGCTTTTCTTCACTTAAAGAATATACATCTACTCCATCTATTGTAACTTTTCCGAGAAGTAGGCTTGTCTACTCCTCCTATCATATGTAAAAGTGTTGATTTTCCGCTTCCGCTTGCTCCTACTATTGCAACAAATTCTCCTTTTTCTACTTCAAATGATACATTGTCTACTGCAACTGTTTTTGTCTCTTTTTCTCCATAAATTTTACTTAGATTTTCTACTTTTAAAATACTCATATTTACCTTTACCTTTCTATATTAAAATTTACAACTTGATTATATATTATTTATAGGTTTATTTCAATTAATATTTTATTAAGATTTTGTTAATGCTTTTATATTAAAGAATAGCTGAAATGATTTATTTGAAAGAGCAACGCACACGATTAACCGGAGCGTAGCGCAAAAGCGAATGGAGCAGTCTACATATATATCCTTAATTTGTAGACTGCGACACCAAAGCTCTAAAAATAAATCATTTCAGCTATTCTATTGAAACAACCCAGTCTATTGCTTCATTTATCAACTTTTAGTTACATAAGTGGAGCAAATATTCTTAAAACTGCTTGCCACATACTTGTTATAATACCATATTTAGTTTCTTCAAGAGTTTCCTCATGTGATACTTTGATTGAATTAGTTATATCTTGTTTTATATCTTGTATTACATTCGTATCTTTCATATAAATTCCACATTCAAAATGTAAATACAAGCTTCTATAATCCATATTAATTGTTCCAACAGTTGCAACCTCATCATCAGATATGAATACCTTACTATGTACAAATCCTGGTGTGTATGTATATATTTTTACACCACCTTGTATCAATGTATGAAAATATGACTTGGTTAAATCATATACAAATTTCTTATCTGGTATTCCTGGAACTATAATTCTTACATCTACACCTCTCCTTGCTGCTAGAACTAAGCTGTTAATTACATCTGTATCAATTATTAAATATGGTGTATAAATGTAAACATATTTTTTTGCTTGGTTTATAATATTTAAGTATATATCTTCTCCTATAATTTCATCGTCTAATGGACTTTCGCCATAAGGCACAACCAATCCATTTTTCTCATATTGTTTTGTAAATTCAAATTTATATTTTGTATAATCTTTATCATCATTTCTGAAGGCATTCCATATTTCCAAAAACATTACTGTAAAATTCCAAACAGCTTCTCCCTTAATCATAATGCCGTTATCTTTCCAATGACCATGCGGACTATTTACATTTATGTATTCGTCTGAAATATTTATACCTCCTGAAAAAACAGTATGTCCATCTATAATTGTCATTTTTCTATGGTCTCTATGATTCATAATAATACCTGAGAATGGAGAAAGTTTATTAAATTGAACACACTTTATTCCGTCTTTTTCAAGTTCTTTAGGAAAATTTGTTGGTAACATTGCAACAGAGCCCATATCATCATACATTACTCTAACGTCAACACCTTGTTTTGCTTTTTCTTTTAAAATATCTACTATTTTTTGCCACATTTGACCTTTGTTAATAATAAAGTATTCCATAAATATAAATTTTTCTGCTTTTTTTAATTCTTCAAGCATTACAGGAAATACCTCATCTCCTAATGGATAATACTTTATTTCATTATTTGTAGTTATAGGAAATCCTGCAAATTCACTTATATATCGTAATTGTCCTAAATTTTTTTCTTTTATCTCTCTTTCTATATTTTTATCTTGTACAAAATATTTTTGCCCATCTTTTATATTCTTGTTGATATTTTTTAATATTTTACTATTATTTCTATTTTTGTTTAGAATGATAAATAAAAGTGTTCCTACTATTGGAAATAGCATAATTACAATAATCCATATTAGGTCACTACTTAATCTTTTACTATTTTTTATAATGGCTAATACTATTAATATACTAATAATTCCATACAAAATCTGGATAATTTGTATATATTCTCCTAATTTTAGATATATAAATAAAGTTAATAATATTTGTAATAATAATCCTATTACAACAACGATTCCTCTTTTTACTGCATTTAGCATCTCTTCTTCTCCTATCGTATTTATTTTTTTACATTAACTTTAGCTTTCGTATCTTTTAATTTTTTAGAGTATCTATTAATTTTGCATATGGATTTGTTGCCCTTTTATTAAATCATAGCTTATCAAAGCTGTGTCATCTAGGTTTTCTTTATGCATATCTATACCGGTAATTTGGCTGTTTTCATAGGTTGTATAATAATATATTCCTCTATCCATATTAGAGCAAGAACTATAAATTGTTATTTCGTATTTATCTCCTCCCATATGAACACATCCTCTTTGTTGACAAACTGAGTTTAATATATGGAAAAATTGGCTTATGCTTTCAGATTCTGTACTACCAGAAATCGAGTTCATTTTTGTGAATGTTGCTTTTACAAATCTTGAAGCGGATGATAAATCTCCTGGTAATCCCATTGCTCCCATCCCTCTACTGTATGCATTTAAGTTTAATTTTTTTGAGAAATTATTTTCTGGCTGTTCAATAGATAAATTCATATAATTATTTAGATTAAACATGTGTATATCAAAAGTTGGATTATTTGTAAGTACTCCAACTGGGTTATCATATATCTTCAAGCCATCTTTTACACTTTCAACAGTTATTGATGATTCTTTATCAGAGATAATCCAATGTAATGGAGATGCTGGTAATTGTTCACTAAAATTAATGTTAGCGATATTTAGTTTCTGCAATAATACTTTTACTTCATCAAGATTTGCACATTGTGATAAAATCCAAGGAATAAATTCAAATGGTGCAATATTATCCATTCCCTCTTTTACATCTTTATAATCTGCATTATCTGGAAAATTAAGTCCTGCCATGCCTAATCCCTTTTCATTTGTTGCATCATAATAAAGAGGATATCCTTCAGCTACATAGGCCATTCCAATAATAGCATAGTGACTATTAATTTCATTTACTTTCCTAAATTTAAACGGATAATTACGAGGCGTAATCGTAACTGTTTCTTTATATGAATATTCTAAATCTAAATTTCTTCCAAAGTAATGGTCCTTTGTATTATATGTTACTGCTGTACACATATTTTTCCTTCCTTTCTTTAATCTAATAATTTATCTACATATTTTACGAAAATTACACTTTCAATTAAATCAATTATTGAATAAACTAGCATTATTATACCTATTGTTAAAATTAGTGTTCCACCTTGCAAAAGCATATATACTCCACCAATTATCATTATAATCGACATAATTAATGATATTTTCCATATATCTATTTGAGCTGTATGTAATTTTAACGATAATGTTAATCTCATTAATCCACTATATATTATCCAAATAGCAATCATAATTCTAAACATAGTCCCTATCAATCCACTGCAAAATATTGTAACTAGTCCAATAGCAATTGCTATTATTCCATAGAACAAATCATAATTATAAAAATCATATTTTCCTTTTGACAAGAAATAGTCTGCACTCTTAAAAATTCCTATTACAATAAACATTCCTCCTAAAATATACGAAATTATTTTAACTGCTAAATCTGTTTTCACTATCATGAAAATTCCAATTATTGCAAATATTATAGATACTAATATATCTACCCAACCTGATTTTTTCAAAAAATCTTTCATTTTATTTTCCTCCCATCTTAATAATAGTTTTTATTATAATAGTATATCAAAAAGAAAGGTAATTTGTAAAGGAATTTGACGTATAAACCTAAAGCGAAAATTGACTTGTATTATATTGACTATGCAAATTTTTCTTTAATCTCCATAACTTATCCCTTGTCTACTTTTTATTCGATTATTAATTTTCTGTAATTTTTCTAATAAATATGGAGCACTTTCGCTATTTTCTTGAATCCAATATTCAATATCTGATTTTTCACTATATACATGATTGTTTCTAAAATTTATATGTTTCTTATAATTTTCTGTATCAAAATCACTTGTTGGATTAACTTCACAACTTATTTCACCTTTTTTATCACGTATTAATTGACAATTGCAAAATTCATTCATTTTTATTTCATAAATATCGTTTTCTTCTTTATCTTTTGATGGTTTAATACTCTTTCCATCAGCTGTATATACATACATATTTGAATCGTCTGTATAAAATAGATAACAACGCATTTTACTTTCAATTTCCTCTATTTTATAATACGATACCTCCGAAAAATCTATCTGAGAATGTTCTTTTAATAAAGCTCCAATCAAAGGATAAGAAAATGAATCATATAATTCTTCACCAGGACATGTGTCCGTTTCTCTAAAATAATCATAAATATAAGCATAGTTTTGAGAAAATATATTTAAATATAAAGAATGATTTTTCATATAAAAATCATATAAAGCTATTGCTGTTTGATTTTTATCCTTACCAAATAATTTTGATATATGATACATATTTGTTAATACATCTAAGCTTATATGTAATTTATCTAATACCTCTTCTATTTTATCTAAATCTACTCCCATTTTTAATAAATTATCTACATCTTTTCCTATACTGTTGTAATATGGAATAAGCATTGTATTAATACAATCATAATTACCATCACCACATGTTTGAAATATTCGATATTTATTTTCGAATTTTTCTAAAGAACTAACTTCTCCTATTGCCTTTGAATAATTATTAAAAATTATTTTAGCATATCTTGAAATTATATAATTACTGCTGTCTTTCAAATTTTCCCCATTGCAAAAATTCCATACTTCGTCATCTTTGACAAATAATCCTCTAAAAGCTAACTCTATTTCTTCATAATTCATTCCTTTAGCATTAATAAAATCTTTAAATTTATATGGCTCATAAAAATAATAATGAAGTATTTCTTCCATTCCGAATATATTTGTCATCCTTCTCATCTGTTCTACAATAGTCCTATATCCTGAAATCAAGTCACTTCTATTATTTTCAAATTTTTCATTTCTTATTTGAGTTAAATACTCAGTCATAGCTTCATTTAAGCCCTTTCCGTAGCCATACTTTAAATATGAAAATCCCATCATAAGTTCTGTTCCATTTTCATCTCTAACTGATGTTATAGAATGTAACATTTCGTGAAAAAGAAGATATTTTACATATCTTTCATTTTGAATAACATCTTCCCTTAAATATATTCTCCCATCTTCTCCATATCTTCCATCTAATTCCCTATTGTCAAATTTTTCTACTATTTTAATACTACCAAAGATATTTTTTTTAATTCTTTCTATTACTTGCTCAGCAGGCATTATATCACTAAAACATTCTTGAAATTCTACTACAAAATTCGTGAACATTTTTATTGTATATTCATCATCAAATTTTTTCTTTAATTCTTCTTTAATTTCTTGTTCTTTCATAAATACTCCCAATGTTTTTTTTTACATTATTATCTTAACATAACTTTTTATACTTTACAAGAGTTAAATAAAATATATGCAAAAATTTGTTTTGCCAAGTAAAAAAATTTAAGTCATAAAAGTTAATATTCTTGTCTTTTTCAAAGTAAAATGATATACTCTGGATAAAGATAAAGAAAAATTGTGGAGAATTAAAAATATGAAATGTAAAAAAATAAATATTTTATTTATAATTTTAATAATAATTATTATCTTGACAACAATTTTAATAACTTTAAATTACGATAAAATAAAAAAAAGATTAACAGAAGAATATATAACTTATATAGCTGTTATTGTAAAAGTTGATAATAATAACTTATTGTGCTATATTGAAGAAAGCGATAGGACAATATCTATTATAACCTCTGACACAACAAAAGATAAATATACACAAGGTCAAGAAATAAAAATTTATTTTGATAATCAACTTGGTTACATTACAGACGGAGATATGCCCCAAAAAATAAAAATTATAAAACAGGAAAGTAATATTGATATTCCTGATGATGTAATAAGAAATTGTTATAATTCATTTAAAGACGTTACAGTTACGGTAGAGCCACTTGGAAAAAGTGGGATTACGCTTACTATAGTAGATAATAATTATTATCCATATGATTACGAATATTTAGATAATTCAAGTATTTATACAATAATGAAAAAGGTAGAAAATTCATACAGGTATATTAAAAAAGAAAATACTATAGTCAATAATATGCAAGAAATTTCTTTAGTAGATGATGGTACAGTTTTTAAAACAATATTTGATTGGAGTCAAATATATGGTGAGTTAGAAAAGCGGTGAATATAAATTTGGAATTGAACAGACTACAATTATGCCTCATATTATTGTAGAATTTACAATAGATGAAAACAAAAATATAATTTGCAAGCAACCAATTTTTAAAAGGTCAATTGGTCTTTAATAATTTATTTGATTTGTAATAGAGAAAGGAATTTATAATAATGAATAAAAAAATTGGGTTTTTGGGAATTTTATTTAGCATTATTATATTATGTATTGCCGTATTTTTAGAATATAATATTATTAGTAACGTACTAGGAAATAAAATGGAAAATGAAACGAAAGCTATTGTTGTTAGAGTAGAAAAAGATGGTTTAGATGTTGTATACGATGATAAAATATATATGAGGTCTGGTATTCGTACAGGATACTACACGGATTTTGTAAGCTTCTCAGATGAAGGAAATATTGGCTTTAAACGAGGTCAAGAAATTTTAGTAAAATATAGTGGTGCAGTACCAAGAAATACTCCAGGCAATAGAGTTAATAAAATTAAAATTTTAAACCAAAATAGTTTAAACAAAATTCCTATGCAAATTTTAAGAAAATATTATTATTCTGAAGATAATGTTTCAGTTAAGATTAATGAATTTACAAAAACAGGAATAAATTATTGCATTATAGATAATAACGAATTTCCTTATAACTATGGCAATGGCCTTACATACAAAATATTAAAAAATAAAAATGAAGAATATTATATTGAAAAGAAAATTTCAGATACTTCTTGGAGAGATACAATAGTTTCTTCTAAAGAAGTTAACAATAATATTTTTGAAAAAACTTATAACTGGGAAAATTTATATGGTAAGTTAGATAAGCGGTAATTATAAATTACTAATATTTACAAAATTTCTTATAAAAGTAGATTTCTCCGTTGATGAGAATGGAAATATATCATATACCGAACCAATAATTAAATGGATACAAAACTAGGACTTGTTTCTTCTACATAGGCAATAAAAATAGCCATTCTGCTTTGTCCGAACGAATAAAGACATCTCGAAATTTCACTTTACGGTAACAATTGGTTAATTATCATATGAGCTAATTCAAATAAAAAATTAAATTTCTCATATTCTTTCCATAACTCTTGATACATGGATTCTCTATCTTCATATAATATGACATTGGTTCCTGGCACGTAAGTATTTGGAAGCGTTAAATAAATATAATTTTTCTTGATTGTTAACTCACAATTTCTACTTGGATTCACCATATTACGGTATTCTAATAATTTTTGCATAATTTTGTCTGAAAGAACTCTTTCTGTAAAATTCTCATCAGAAGTATATATGTCAAATTGCTCTTCTAAGTTATGTATTTTCATTTTATATTTTTTTAATTTTAATTCTTTTTTTATTTCACTCATATTCTTGAATAAAATATTTTCTTTATTCTTTAAATATAAATAATTATTAAATGATTTTGGTAATTCAATTTCCATTAGCATTCCTTTAAAAATTATATGCTCAACATAGTGATCATTAGAATTATACTTGTAATTACTTGCTTTTACATTTGCTATTTTGAATGTACAATGATTTATAGTTCCATTTATCAAATTACTGGAATGATATTCATCAAAATTCCTTATTTCTATTCCTTGAAAAACTTCTCTAAGAATTCCAAGCTTGGGCATGTAAAAATAAGGCTCATCATAAAATAATTTCATTAGTGGTTTTATAATATTATTTTGATAGATTTCATTATATGGTTCCTTTTCTTCTTTTTTATTATTTAAAATTTTTTTTATTGTAATAAGGCATACTGTCACTGCTAATAATGCTACAATGTTACCAATCACATTCTCAAATAGTGAAGCCATAACTGCTATATATCCAGAAACCACAATAGTAATTGCTGAACCTGTATTTTTTTTACTTGTAATTCTAACTGTTTCCCTAGCTTGTTTCAAAGCCTCTTCATTTTGTTCTATCAATTTATCATAAACACTTTTAAATTCTTCTTTCATTGTATTCACCTTTATTTTCGTTATATTTAATAAGAAAAGTATACATTCAATCTTTATCTAATAGTTTTATTTTCGAACGCATATTTTCAAATTTTATCTATTTCAAACTTGCTCCTTATTTTACAAAAATACGTTCTTATTATTTAAAATTTTTTCGTCATTTTCATTTATCATATCTTTTCATTTTAATATTCTCAGCCTTTTCTATAAAATTTGCAACACCATCATTATAGCAACTTCCTATTATAGATGTAGCTTTATTTTTAACTATTTCTACACTATTTTCAACTGCATAAAATTCATCTGCAACCTCTGCAAGTGGCAAATCGTTTTCACTATCCCCAAAGGCTATTACTTTATCAAATCCATATTGTTTTTTAAATTCTCTCAATCTGCTCGCTTTTGAAACATTTTCTAAAACTATATCACAAAAGCATTCTCCATTTGAATAAACCTTCTTATGTATAAAGAAATTTATTCCATGTACTTTATTTAAAATATTTGAAAGTTCTTCTTTTCTTTCTTCTGCAAAAAGTAAATTAATAGCTAATACTTTTGAACTTTTATTCCAATTTGATATTGAAAAGCGACTCACTTTATCATCTATAATTGTTTGTATTTCAAATGTTTTAGTTTTAAAGTCGCCCAGTTTTTCCATTAATTCTAAAACCGTTTCATTTGGTATAGGTTTTGCATTTACATATTCTTTTTTATCAAAATCATAATTGAGTGTTCCATTGAGTACCATAACAGGTAATTTAAAATGAATATCTTTTAAAATTGTTCTAATAGAATCTCCTCTTCCTGTTGAAACTGTAAAGTTAATTCCTTTGTCTATTAAATTATTCAGCTTTTCTATTGTAGATAAGTTAAGTTCCTGTTTCATATTAAGTAATGTTCCATCCAAATCTGATACATATAATACCTTCATCTTTCGATATACTCCTTTTTGACTCATCAGCGCTCCTCACGCTTGATATAAAAATCAATCAATTTATTAAAATATATCATATTTTTTATAAATTGCAATAGCAAAATATAAAATAATTTTCTCAAAAATTTGTTTTGTTCGCTTGTATTTTAGTTAAACTTGTAGTATAGTGTTAAATGAAATGAGAATAAGCGGAGTGTGTTGCCCCTTTTTACTCTTTGATGTTGCAAACTACTCCACAGCTGTTTAGCTTGTGAGACTGACTATGAGGGGGTGGTTAACGTGGAAAATGCTTTATTATTAATAACTTACCTATTGTTCTATGGAATGATAGGAATAACACTTATAAACCTTGCCTTGTTAATCATCATTTGTTTCTTACTACATAGGCAATAAAAATAGCCATTCTGCTTTGTCCGAACGAATGACTATTTATCTATAACTGGGCAACCACTTTCGTGGATTCTCATTTCTTATTTTTATTATACACACTTTTGATATATTTGTCAAATTTACCTTGCTCAAATTATCATTATTATTTTTTAATAATAATACTACTATAATTGTTCCATTATTCCATATAATCCTGTCAAATCGGTAATTACTGCATCGGCTACATTCTTTTCTTCTTCTGTATACTTGTCTTTTCTATCTAGTAACACAGAATATATACCTACACTTTGAGGTCCTTTTACATCTTCTAACAATGAATCTCCAACAAATACAACTTCTTCTGCTTTTAATTTTATATCATCTAAAATCTTGGTATAAAACGCTTTATGAGGTTTGTATTCTTTTAGGCTTTCAGATGTATAAATTCCATCAACTTTCATATTATTATTTTTTATATTTGTCATTAGAGGATTAGTATCTGTTGTTGAACCTATATAAATTTTATACTTTTTAGATAATTTATTTAAAACTTCATTCGTTTCATCAAAAGCTTTTCTTTTATCTAATGTATCTAACATTATTTTTACATCTTCTTTATAATTGCCTTTTAGATTATAAAATTCATATAACATCCTTAAATCATTTTCAAATACAACTTCTTCTGTTACAAATTCTGTCATTTCATTCATTTGTTGTTTGTGAAATTCTTTCCATTTTTTATAAAATACTTTTGGTTCCATATCTACATTAATTTTTTTTAGAATTTCTCCTGCTGCTGTAACTGACCCATTTCCTGTTGAAATTAGAGTCCCATACACATCAAAAATAATTGCTTTTTTCATCTTTCAATTTCTCCACAATAATACATATATTCTATCTTTACTTATCTTACTATTACTTTTTATGCAAATTATATCATTGTTTTTTAGAACAGTCAATTTAACGTGCCTAATATTCTTTGGCAATTCGTCAAAAAAAATCCCAACCCATAAGAGTTGGAATTAAGATTTTGCGTTTCTATCGAATTTTACTTTCAAAAAGTTCGACTAAACTCTGTTTTGGTGCCCAAGGCGGGACTCGAACCCGCATGGTTTCCCGCACGATTTTGAGTCTTTTAAGGTATTTTATACTTAATTATTTTTAGTATAAGATACTACTTTTTAATAAGCTCAAAACTACGGATTTTATAGCAATCATCTTTATTTTTCTTACTTGCTAAATTATATAATAACTTTATATCATTTTGCAAGTTTTTTGAAAAAATGTTAGATGTTTTGTTAGATATGTTAGATGTAATAGTTATTTACTATTGATTAAAATTAAGGCTATTTGCTTAATTGCAAGTAGTCTTTTTATATACAGAGAAATGCAGTACCTCTATAAAAGTGCTAGGTGTAATGAGCCGATGCTAGAAAATACATTCGTATTCGTATAAACGGTCTATTTATACAAAGTGCGTGAGTGAGATTTTACAACCATAGACTCACAATAATAAAAGAGTTTTTGGGAGGCAAAGCTTGGATGTGGATTTATAATTGTAAAAAGTGTGGACAAGTATGCACATTGACAATTAAATACTATTTTTTTGTATTGTCAGCAATTATAGTAGTTCTCTACTTACTAGACTACCTATGAAACGAAGCGACCGACTGACGGTTTCCTACTTTTAGGTGTAATAATCCTTTTTTCATATATTGGGATTATTACGCCTAATCATCTTCGCTCTCTCCCTCTGGTTTCATAACATATATATTAAAGAAATGGAGTGATTTAAATGAATTTAGAATATATAAAGCAAGGAGATTACTATGTTCCTAATATAGCAATTCCAAAAGAAAACGTAGAAACAATTTATAAAGATATAGGGAAATATGGAAGATTAAGACTAACTTTTTTGAAGGAAAATAATAAAACTTTATATCAAGAATTATTACTTGATAATAAACTACATGAGCATTTAGTTAAGATCAGCGAAGAAACAAAAAGTAAAATAAATGAATTGATAAATTTACTTTCTAAGCAAGAAAATGTTAATGAAAATTTGAAAGAAAATAATCAATTAGAGTGGGTTAAAAGAATGAATAATATTAAAAATCGTGCTGAAGAAATTGCTTTAAATGAGATAATTTATGTATAAAAATTTTATGAAAAGAGGTAAAAATTTATGGATGAAATTAGATTATATGATATAGATTCAGAAGAATTTAGTGAATTAATAGATAGTGCAAAAGTTAGTTTAAAAGATGATGAAAAATATAAAAAACTTAAAAATGAAATTCAAAAAATTATGGATAAATTTCCAAATTTGCAGTTACTTTTAGAAGATAATTTGATTAAAAATTTGAATGAAACAGAATGTAAAATGTTACAAAAAATTATATCTTTATATACCGAAATTAGCATTTTAGAAGAACAAAAAATATTCTTTTTAGGTGCAAGAGAGAACTATTTTTACTTAAAAAATTTGAATTTACTTAAAGAATAGTTATATTTTGTGCGTGAGTATTTTCTTAAATTTATGAATACGCAAGCAACGTGTTTGTACTCACGCACATAAATACAGTTCCGAATGTGACAAGTCCCAAACCCTATTTTAATTTTTAGAAAGTGAGATGAAAAATTTATGCGAAAAAGAAATATAAAAATTAATATTTTTTTAGACGAAAATGAGAAAAAAATTTTTGATACAAAAGTAAAAAAATCTGGACTAAATAAATCAGAATTTTTTAGAAAAATAATTTTGGATTATAAACTTAAAGAACAACCAGATGAAAAATTTTATGAAATACTTTATCAATTAAGAGGTATGGCAACTAACTTAAATCAAATGGCAAGATATTGTAATAGATATGAATATATAGACAAAGAAAAATTTTATCCTTTAGCAAATAAAATACAAGATTTAGTTTTAAGTTTACAAGAAGTTTATATCATACCTCAAAGGAAAGGAACAGACTATGGCAACAACAAAAATATGGAAATTCAAAAGCAGACTAGACAGACTTATTGATTATGCTATTAATGGAGAAAAAACTGAAAATAAATTTTATGTGTCTGGCATAAACTGTATGCCGTCTGTAGCATTTTATGAAATGATGAATGTAAAAAAGCAATTCTTTAAAACTGGTCGGCATAGAATGTTATCATGCTTATCAATCATTTGCAGAAGGCGAAGTAACTCCTGCACAAGCACATGAAATTGGTGTAAAACTTGCTGAAGAAATATGGGGAAATAAATTTCAAGTAGTTGTTTCTACTCATTTAAATACAGATAATATACACAATCATTTTGTGATAAATTCTGTTTCATTTGTAGATGGTAAACGATTTTGCAACACTAAAAAAGATTATGCTTTAATGAGAAAAACATCTGATAGACTTTGTGCTGATTATGGATTAAGTGTTTTGAAAAATGAAAAACAAGATGATAGATATAATAAATATGCTACAAGTGGATTATATAAAGAAATTATGAAAGACTCAATAGATTATGCAGTCGCCACTGCAAAAGATTATAATGAGTTCATGCAAATACTTCAAGATTTGGATTATATTGTAACAGATAGAAATAATACATTATCTATAAGACGTGAGCCTTACAAAAGAAATACAAGAATTGAAAGACAGTTTGGAAGTCAATATTCAAAAGAAAATATTTATAAAAGAATTTTGGAAACACAGCCACAATTTCCATATTCTCCAGAGCCATATTTGCTAGTTAATAGAACTTATAAAAACTATAATGATATAAGAGAAAAATGCTATCAGGATAAAGGCTCTATTTCGTATTTAATATTTCAATATGAAAAGCTATTCGGCATAAATAGAGAAAATGTCTTAAAATCGAATGTAGAAAGAATCACACCAGAATTAATTAGAGAAATAAAGAAAATGGATGAATATTCTAAACAAGCTATATTTTTAGTAAAAAATAAAATTAATACTGATGAGCAATTACTTAATTTTGAAAAAGCTACTTATGAAAAAATCAATCCCTTAAAAAGTGAAAGAGAAAATTTATGGAGAAAACTAAAAAAAGCTAAAACTGATGATGATAAAAAACAAATTGAAGATAAAATTATTACTATTTCTAAACAAATTACCCCACTTGCTGAAGAAATAAGACTTTGTGGGGAAATACAAAAGAGAATGGAGAAAATTAAGAAGATTGAGGTGCATAGGCAGTTGGAGGAAGAAAAGTCTTTAGAAGTGAAGAAGAAAAAGAAAAAAAGTCGAGAAAGATAAAATTTATGTAAAAATTTGAAATTTCTTTATATAATATTAGTATAATAATTATGGATTTGAAAGGAGGAATTTTATATGGTTAAATATCTTTTGAAATGCTACTCATCAATAGGAAAAGAAATTATTTTGCAAGAACTGATATGTAATAATTTCAAAGAAGCTATATTAATAGCTAAAAACATAAGAAAAAAGAGTAACATTCATATAACAAAAATCGAATTAATCTCAAATTAAGTAGCATCCGGCAAATATAAATTATTAATATTTGCTGGATGTATTTTACTTGACAAAGTCTGACAAAGTCAAAATTAGATTTTTTCAACACTGTGTATTTGAAATTCTATATTATTTCCTATAGTTAAATTTTCTGCATCTTCAAGATAACAATTCAAAACAATAGTATTTTGGTTGTTTTTTTTAGTAAGTTTAAAATTTAGATTTCCATATGTTTTAGTTGCTATGTCGTAACATTCTTTTGAAATATAATTTACTTCAGCATTTCCTATCAAATATATATTAGACTTTGCTGGTTGTATTTCTCTTGTTCCCATTGCCTTGAAAATACCATTATTATAATCTTCTTGATATTCTAATTTTATTTTGCTTAACTCCATAATTTCCTTAACTTGTCCATTTATATTTTTTATTGCAGGTAATTCTGCATTATTAAAAATTTTAATAATATTTTCTTCCATAATATTTTCTCCTTTCAATTTATTAAATTTAGTCAAAAATTATTTTAACTATTTATTAGTTCTTGATACATTTTCATTAATTCAGCAACACAGTCTGATTCTGTCATCTTATGCCAGTCAAATCCATATGCTTCCATTACAGCTTTATCATTTTCTTGATGTGCCTTTCTTAATTCTGGTGGCATTGTTAACTCATCATATAAATCAGCTAATGAACTTTCTGGATATAATGCTCTTGCATCCAATATTGCTTGCACTGTCTTTTCAATTTTTTCTTTTTGCTTATCTGTTGGCGTTGGAAAAGGAAAATTATTATACACAATTTGATTTGAATAGATAAACCTTGTTTCTAACCTTCCTGCAAATACTTTTATCCATGCCATATGAACATTAGATTCTAAAATTCCTAAAATATATAAATTACTATTAGGCAATACAAATATTTTATCATTTGGTATAATAGTAGAATCTAGATAACACATTGGTATATATTTTCTCTTTTCAGAAGATATTCTAGGTATAGCAATATACTTTCCATCACAATTAAAATCTTTTTCAAATAGATGCGGTGTATCAGCACCTTTTTTTGTATTTATTCTATTACTATTTAATCTAAATTGTCTAACTTTTTCTATTTTTTCTTTAATTATTATGCTATCTCGTAATTCTTTTGGATTAGCATCTCTTAACCATAAACAATACTTTTTTCTATTATTTAAAAGTTCTTCTGTTCCGATATAAAGTTTTATAAATTTTTCAATATTAGGTTCTTTTTCTATTATTTCTTCTTTTTCTTCATTGGATAATGTCAGATTTCCATTATCGACAGCAATTACTCCTTGAAATATTTCTGGTATATCACAAATCGGATGTGTCTGCCTTTTTATAAAAATATTAGGTGCATTTAATAAATAAGCATTTATTGAATGCACTTTTTGAACTTTTCCATTATCAAAAATATATTTTTTGTCTTGTTTTGTATAACTAAATCCAATTATAATACAATGCACATGTGCTTTTTGATTTGATTCATTATCCCATTCAAAAGTTCTATATGCGAAATTAATTATAATACCATCTTTCATTAAGTCTTCCCACAAGATAGCTGTTTGAACACCTTGACATATCGAATTAGTAGAAACAAAAGCACAATTAATAAATGAACTTTTCATATAACTAGATGCTTTTTTATACCAGCAAGTTACATAATCTAAATCACCGATACCATTTTTCTTACCAAAAATACTATATACATCATCTTTTTGCTTAGGATTCATTATTCTTGCTCCAACAAATGGTGGATTTCCCATTATATAATTACATTCATTCTTATCAATAACATCATTCCAATCAATCCTCAAAGCATTTCCTTCTACAATATTGGTATAACTTTTTAATGGTAAAAAATCTAAATTCATGTGTAAAATGTTTTCTGTTTCTTTCATCATTTGGCTTTCTGCAATCCATAAAGCTGTTTTGGCAACAGTTACAGCAAAGTCATTTATCTCTATTCCATAAAATTGAGATATTGAAACTTTTATTGGAGAAAAGCTCTCATCTCCTAATCCTATTTGACCACCAGTAAGTTCGTTGATAATTTCATTTTCTAATTTTCTTAAAGAAAGATATGTCTCAGTTAAGAAATTACCACTACCACAAGCTGGATCAAGAAATTTTAGTTTTGATATCTTATCTTGAAATTCTAGCAGTTGTTTCTTTTTTGTTTTTATAATAGATATTTGTTTTATTTCTTTTAGTTCTTCTTTTAAATCATTTAAAAACAATGGATCAATCACTTTATGTATGTTTTCTATTGATGTATAATGCATTCCTCCTTTGCGTCTTGTTTCTGGATTCAATGTACTTTCAAAAACTGCACCAAAAATAGTTGGACTGATTTCACTCCAATCAAAATCTTCACTTGCTTTAGTTAATAACAATTCTTTAATAGTTTCATTTAAGTTTGGTATTTCTATGTCTTCATCTGCAAATAGTCCTCCATTTACATATGGAAATTGTGCTAATTCTTCTATCATGTATGGATCTCTATCTTCTATTTTTGTGTCTAATACTTTAAATAAATCAATTAAAGCCCTTCTTAAATCTCTAACTTCAAATTGAGATAAATAGTCATGAAACATTAGACGTTTTCCAAAAAGTCCTGCATCTTCAGCATATAGACAGAAAACTAATCTAACACAAAGCATATTCAAACTTTTAAGTGTTTCTTCATTTTCTGGATTTTTGTATAAAGGTAATATTTCATCATATATTTTGCCAACTAATTCTCCTGCTTTAAAAGATATTTCTTCTTCTCTTTTTATATTTTCATTCCCTTTATCAACGATAAATTGTAATCTATAACATTCTTTCTCCAAATTTTCCAAAAGTATTTCTTCTGGTTCTCCATTTGGATTTTCCATATTATATATTAAGAATGATTTAAAATTGCAAGTAATAACCCACTTTGGATGTCTTGATAATGGAAGTTCAGCTATATATTTTTTTGCTTGTTGAAAAGGATTTAATAAAGAGCCATCTGATTGCCTAATTCCTTTTCTTAAATCCTTATCAATACTTTTTTGCTCAATTAACACTTTAGTAGTTGGAATATATCCATCTATAAATCCAGTATTTTTATCTATATGTACTTGGTCTTCAAATTCAATAAATTCCTTTGGATTTTCAACTCCAAGAACTTCACTTAATAATGAATACCAAAATACTTGAGATTGTCCTTTTTCATATCCCTTATCTTTCCAAAACTCTGCAAATTGTTTTGCTTTTTGTTCTTGTTCTTTTATATTCATATATATTGCTCCTCATTTTCTATTCTTTTACAAATTCATAATTATCAGTAGGAAGTTTTGCCCCACTTCTTTTTAATAATTCAAATTCGTCATACTCTGTCATTCCATAAGTTTTTAAAATTTCTTTAATTTCTGGTCTCGTTTCTTCAGGCAATCTACTACTAAATACAGCAAATAATTGTGGATTTTCATAAGTTGCATTGAGAGTTCT
Organism: uncultured Clostridia bacterium; assembly: GCA_947624655.1. GTDB lineage: Bacteria > Bacillota > Clostridia > TANB77 > CAG-508 > JAAWPK01. Next base: position 46,256 of record CANQLH010000004.1, read on the forward strand.
AAAAGCCACAAGTAAGTTAAAGCCATATTTTTCCGCTTCTTTTACGTTCTCTAAAATGTATTTAAAATAGAACTTACCATTTTCTTTATATAACATAGCAACTTTATATTTATTTCCAGTATTTACATCTGTCCAAACCAAATAAACCAAATCTTTTTCCATTTTATTTATCCTCCAAATTATATATCTCTAATATCCTTTTTCTTCTCTCTAAAAGATATTCCTTTACTAACTTTTTCATATTTTCACTTATAATATTATTATCAAATTCATTTAATATATTGTTTATGCTTTGTTCATTTATGTTATTTTTTATATTTTCAATATATTCTATTGTATCATTATATTTTTCTTCTTTCAAATGTTCTAATAATTCAAAATGTCTAATCGGTCTTTTATTTTTCCATCCTATTGTTGATTGTGATTTTGTATCAACTAAAGCCCCAAATCTCATTCTATCTTTTAATATAGTATCTATATCTTCTTCATTAACGTATGAACATAAAGATGAGCCATTATCGTATAATGGGCAAAAATGCGATTCAAATCCTTTATATGTATTAATATGAATTACAATGCCCCAATTACTATGATGTCTATCACTATTTCCTATTAATATATCAAATATCATCATTTTCATAATATTTCTAATTCCATCTTCAGTAAAACATTTTTCTATCATTTGAAAGCAATATTTTTCTTCACTGTATTCATCTACCAACTTCTTTTTATTATAAAATGGATATTTATCCTGTATATAGGTTACCCCTTCATTTAAAGCTTCATTTTGTTTTATTATATTATAACTCATTGAGCCAATTCTACCGTTTGTATATCCCCATATCAACATTTGCGCATTGTACATCTATTAACTTTCCGATTTCCGTTGCTAATTTTTCTGCCCAATATTCTCCTGTTATTTCTCCATTTGTTCTTACTTTTGGAAATTTGAAGATACCTTTTTCTTTTGTTTCTGGATTTATAAGCCATATTTTTTCACTAGCACCACTTCCAAATTTACCAGATTCAGTATCTTCTATCCAGTTGTCAAAGTTTTTTACTTCGAACATATAATTCCTCCAATCTATGCTTAATTATTCAAATATTTTTTCTAATCTATCTCTTTCTTATTTATTTTTTGCCCTACTCTTATATACATTAGCTTGATTTCTGCATTGTGGACTACAATATTCTGCTTTTAAATTATCTGAAGCAAAAGGTTTACCACAATGCTTACACATCTTTACAGTTCTTCTATCAGATGTTTCATTTAAAGCAAACATAGTATCTATTGCTAATTTTAAAGAATTAAAGTTCCATTCTAAAATTGGTAAATCTTCTTTTTTATTTCCCATAAGTACTCTACAAGCTATTTTGGATGGATTAAAATTTCTTATTATATTGTCATACATCTGCTTTGTATAAGCATCTTCAACTTTATTATAATTTTCTATTGCCTCAAAAGTTTGATATAGCGTTCTCGCATAATGCATTATCCAAACTAAGCACTCTGAATAAGCTCTTGAAAAAACTACTGCATATTCTCCTGGTCTATCTACAATTGCAAGTGGATTTGCTTCATTTTCTACTGATAACTCTATAATTTCTCCTTTTGCATTCTCTTTTATTATAACCTTCTGCTTCTTTTCACACTTTAAAAATAACTTTATATATTCACTTGTAGACATTGTTTCTTTATCACATACTAAATTTCCAATAGGTAAATATACCTTGTCTTGTTTTAAAATATCAGTGTTTAATGGTAAATATGTTAATTCACCCAATAATCCATATTTTTTTACAAATTTCATAATGCCATCTGCTGCTAAATCTAAAGCATCTTTTTCCACATATCTACCTACCATTAAAATATCAACCAATATTTCATCTGCAACATCAAATGGATCATACATTGTTACTTTAGAAGCTTCCTTTGGTGTTATATATGTAAATTCATCTATTTCTTTTAGTTCATAATCACTATATTTAAACCAAAAAGTCCTAAAATTTCCTTCGTTATTTTTCTTCATTTTCACTCTCCAAAAAAATTTTTAAAATTTTATATGTAATACTTGACAAATGTGAATTATTACTTTATAATGTAATTGCTGTTTAATAGTAATTATTACATTTTATAATTATTAGTACTTGTCAAACTATTACTATTATATAGTTTTTATAGATAATAGTCAAGTTTTGTTTGGAAATTTATTATAAAATTCCTTAGAATTTTATATCTAAAAATCAACAAACAAAAATACAACCAAATGAAAGGAGAAATTCTTGACATGAAAGAGCAAATTTTAGATTTATATTTTAATAAGCATTTAAAACAAAAAGAAATTGCTGAAATAATCCATTCTTCTCAACAATATATTTCTAAAATTGTAAAGAAAGACGAAAGATATGAAATAGAAAAAAGTTCTAGAAAATCTATTAACGCAGAAAAAAGAAAGATTGCTCAAGCAGACTATCAAAAAAATTATGTTAGAAAGAAAAATAAAGATATTGCTTATGAACAATTATTAGCACAACAAAAGCAAGATGCAATAGAACTTTCTTATAATGCTCATCCTCTTTCTGATTACGCTTGTAGGAAAGCTAATTCTAGTATATATCACTATAATAGCAAGAGAAATCAATATGTTATGATAAAAGGTATTAAAGCATCTATTGATTTGCCACGAAGAATTAGTGTAAAAGCATTTTAGTTTTTGAAGAAAAACATGTATTTAATTTAACCTCTCTCAAAGAACAATATGCATTACATATAGTGAAATTTTATTTTAGCTATTGTGAATTTTGAAAAGGAGGTTACAGAATATGGAAAACTTAAAAGAAAATGTTAATTTATACAAAGTAATGTTTACTGCTTATAAAGATGTAGTAACTGTTCATCAGTTAGCTGAAATGCTAGGTATAGGAATTACTCTTGCTTATAAGTTAGTAAAGCAAAAGACTATTCAATCTATAAAAGTTGGTAGAGAATATAAAATTCCTAAAAGTAATGTTATATCTTATTTAACTAATCAAAGCAGATTTTAGGCTATTTTATATTTACTCCAAAAAATCAATAGTAAATTAATTTAGTCTGTTACATCAGAAAGGAGTTATAATGGTAACAGAAAATTTACAAGTAAACAAAGTGTCAGTAAGTTGTCTGCAAATACGAAATGGAATTTATCAAGCTGTACTCCAGTACTATGATGAAACTGGAAAAAGGCATCAGCCTTGGCGTTCAACCGGATTAACAGAACGAGGTAATAAGAAACAAGCTTTAGTAGTTGCAGAACAATTAAGAGTAGAACTCGAAAAGGAATTACAATTAAAAGCATTAGATAATACTAGCACTAATACAAATCATAAATCTGATATTCTTTTTATAGAGTATCTTTTTTATTGGCTAAAAATTATTGAGCACACAGTAGAAAGCTCTACTTTTACTTCTTATAGACAAATATCTAATAACTATATAAGAAAATATTTTACAGACCACCCTATAAAATTAAAAGATTTAGAACCTATTCATATTCAAAATTTTTATAATGAATTGATGGAAAAATATAATCTTACAGCTAATACAGTAATACACCATCATGCTATTATAAGAAAGTGTCTAGATTATGCTTTTAAAATGAACGTTATTGTTAGCAATCCTGCTGATAAAGTTCAAAGACCTAAAAAACGGACAATTTATTAGTAGTTTTTACAATGAACAGGAATTAAATAAACTATTTGAAATATCTAAGAATGATCCACTAGCACTTATAATTTTGATTACTGCTTTTTATGGATTAAGGCGAAGTGAAGTTTTAGGTTTACAATGGGACTCTTTTGATTTTAAAAATAAAACTATTACTATAAAACACACTATTACGATTACAAACACTAATGGTAATAATAGAAAAATTGAAGGAAAAGATAGAACAAAAAATAAATCTAGTTACAGAACCTTACCTTTATTTGATGATATTGCAAATATGCTTTTAAAAGCTAAAGAAATCCAAGAAGCTTTCAAAAGGGCTTTCGGAAATAGTTATAATAAAAAGTATTTGAATTATGTTTTTGTAAAACCTGATGGAAATATTGTAAGACCTGACTACATTACAGAACATTTTAGTATTCTATTAAAGAAAGCTAATATGAGGCACATTCGTTTTCACGATTTAAGACATTCTTGTGCAAGTTTATTACTTGCTAAAGGTATTCCTATGAAATCAATACAAGAATGGCTTGGTCATTCTAACTTTTCAACTACTGCAAATTTATATGCTCATTTAGATACTAATTCTAAAAAGATTTCTGCAAGTGTTTTAGAAGATACTTTCAAACTTACTGATAAGAAAAAAGAAAATGAAGAGAACACATCTTCATCTTCTCAAAATAATTAAGTTATGGTGTCGATGGTGGGAATCGAACCCACATGGAAGTTATCCGCAGGTTTTTGAGACCTGTGCGTCTGCCTATTCCGCCACACCGACATATTTTACAAATTTAGGCAATTTTACAATTATGTTAGATATTTGTTAGATGTTTAAGTAATTTTACATTCTAGCAAATATCTAAACACTATTATTTTCAATACATCTATGATTTACTAATTAAAAAATCCATTTAGATTTTGAGTCGTGTGCGTCTGCCAATTCCGCCACTCGGGCATTGCTTATTTAACTAATACTTGTATATAATAACACGATTTGTTTAATTTGTAAAGATAATTTTGGGTAATTTTATATATAAAAAGTTACTAGATAATGGTTTATTATAAAAGAGATTTCAAATTCGTTTGGAAGTATATATTTAATTTACGAAGTGACGCGTAGCATGGGAGCGAATTAGAGAATGTTGAAGCTTTGCTTCATACATTCTCTATGAGACGACCAACAAGGAACGAGTCAAATTAAATATATTACTTCCAAAGGTAAATGAAAACTTTTTTAAATCCATTATCCAATAACTACAAAAGAATTTTTTAGTTTCCAAAAGCCTTGTTATTTTTATTAATACATTCCTTCCATTCCGGCTCCCATGTTAGCTCCGTCATGTCCGCCACATCCGCATTTTTCTTCTTTTTTATCAGTTACTATACTTTCTGTTGTAAGTACCATAGAAGCAATGCTTGCTGCATTTTGAAGTGCACTTCTTGTAACCTTAGTTGGGTCTACAATTCCTGCTTTCTTCATGTCAACATATTCTTCTACACTTGCATCAAATCCAAAGCCTTCTGCTCCTGATTTTACTCTTTCTACAACTACTGCTGGTTCTAAGCCTGCATTAACTACAATTTGTCTAATTGGTTCTTCTAAGGCAGATAATACTATTCTTCCACCTAGCTTTTCATCTTCTTTTAAATCCTTTACAGTGCTTTCTACTTTAGGAATAACATTAATATATGCTGTTCCACCACCTGCAACTATACCTTCTTCAACAGCAGCTTTTGTTGCAGCTAGAGCATCTTCAATTCTTAATTTCTTTTCTTTCATTTCGATTTCAGTTGCTGCACCAACTTCAATTACTGCAACTCCTCCTGCAAGTTTTGCAAGTCTTTCTTGTAATTTTTCTTTATCAAATTCACTTGCTGTTTCTTCTATTTGTTTTCTTATTTGACGAACTCTATTTGCTAAAGCATCTTTATCTCCTGAGCCATCAACTATTACTGTATTTTCTTTTTGAACTTTAACTTGTCTTGCTCTTCCTAGTTGTTCAACTGTTACATCTTTTAATTCAAGACCTAAATCAGATGTAATAACTTCTCCGCCTGTAAGAATTGCTATATCTTGTAGCATTTCTTTTCTTCTATCTCCATATCCTGGTGCTTTAACTACTATAACATTTAATACTCCTCTTAATTTATTTAAGATAAGTGTAGATAAAGCTTCATTTTCTATATCATCTGCAATTATTACTAATTTTCCTGATGATTGCATTAATGTTTCTAGAAGCGGAAGTATTTCTTGTATATTGCTAATTTTCTTGTCTGTTATTAATATATATGGATTGTCAAATATTGCTTCCATTTTTTCTGTATCTGTTACCATATATGGAGAAACATATCCTTTATCAAATTGCATTCCTTCTACAACATCTACTTTAGTTTCTGAAGTTTTGCTTTCTTCTAGTGTTATTACTCCATCTTTTGATACTTTTTCCATAGCATCTGCTATAAGCTCTCCTATTTCTGTATTATTTGCCGATATGCTTGCAACTCTTGCTATATCTTCCTTTCCATTAACTGGTGAGCTTATTTGTTTAAGAGCTTCTACTGCTTTAGTTACAGTCTTATCCATTCCTCTTTTTATTGCCATTGGATCTCCACCTGCGGCAACATTTTTAACTCCTTCTTTTATCATCTTTTGAGCTAAAACTGTTGCTGTTGTTGTTCCATCTCCTGCAACATCATTTGTTTTTGTTGATACTTCTTTTACAAGTCTTGCTCCCATATTTTCATATGGATCATCAAGTTCAATCTCTTTTGCTATTGTTACTCCATCATTAGTAATAAGTGGAGCACCAAAGCTCTTATCTAGTACAACATTTCTTCCTTTTGGACCTAAAGTAACTTTTACTGTATCTGCTAATTTATTAACACCTTCTAATAACTTTTTTCTGGCATCTTCGCCATAAAGAATTGTCTTTGCCATTATTATCATTTCCTTTCAAAATTTAAAATTATTTTTGATATATCAAACAAGAGATAGTATATTAAACATTATTCAACTTTTGCAAGAATATCTGATTGTCTAACTATAATATACTCTTCACCTTCATATTTTATTTCTGTTCCTGCATATTTACTTACTATTACTTTGTCTTTTTCCTTGATGTACATTTCTACTGTCTCTCCATCTACTTTTCCACCTGGTCCTACTGCTATAACTTCTGCAATTTGTGGTTTTTCTTTTGAATTTGCTGATAAAATAATACCACTTTTTGTTGTATCTTCACTCTCGCACATTTTAACTAAAACTTTGTCACATAATGGTCTTATCATCTTAAATCTACCTCCTTATTTTTAGCACTCGTTATTTTCGACTGCTAATATAATTTACATCTTTTTAATTTAATTGTCAATAGTATTTACAAAATTTTCACAAAAAAGCAATCATATATAGTATATGACTGCTTTTCGTTTTAATTACTTTTTTATTTTTTTAGCTGCTTCAATAAGTCCTACAAATAATGGTTGTGGTCTATCTGGTCTAGACTTAAATTCTGGATGAAATTGTCCAGCAATAAAATATGGATGTTTAGTATATTCTACCATTTCAACTAATGTTCCATCTGGCGAAGTTCCAGAAATTTTCAATCCATTTTCTTCACATATTTCTCTATAATCATTATTAAATTCAAATCTGTGTCTATGTCTTTCTGATATTTCATCTTTTCCATATAATTTTTTTGCAAGGCTTCCTTCTTTTAATACACATGGATATGCTCCAAGTCTCATTGTTCCGCCCTTTTTTGATACATTCTTTTGAGTTTCCATTATATGTATAACAGGATTTTTACAATTTGGATTAAATTCTTCTGAATCTACATCTTCAAGATTACATACATTACGTAAAAATTCTACAACTGCCATTTGCATTCCTAAGCATATTCCAAGAAATGGAATATTATTTTCTCTTACATACTTTATTGCATGTATTTTCCCCTCTATACCTCTATTTCCAAATCCACCTGGTACAACTATTCCTTGTACATCTCCAAGCAATTCTTGAACATTTTTTTCTGTTATAGTTTCTGAATCGATATATTTTATATCAACATTTACATTATTTGCGTATCCACCATGTCTTAAACTCTCCGCAACTGAAAGATAAGAATCTTCAAGCCTTACATATTTACCTACTATTGCAATTTTAACTGTTTCATCCCCAATTTTTCTAATATTGTCAATCATCTTTTCCCATTCAGAATTATTTGGGATATTTTTTTCTAGGTTTAAGTGTTTACAAACTACATCTGCTAATCCTTCTTTTTCTAACATTAAAGGTACAGCATATAAGTTGTCTGCTGTTAAATTTGATATTACACACTCTTTTCTAACATTACAAAATAGTGCAATTTTTCCTTTCATTTCATCTGTAAGCTCTAATTCACTTCTACAAACTAATACATCAGGTTTTATTCCAAATGATTGAAGTTCTTTTACTGAATGCTGTGTTGGCTTTGATTTAAGTTCATTTGAACCATATATGTATGGAAGCAATGTAACATGTATATATATAACATCTTCTCTTGCTTGTTCAAGTCCAATTTGCCTTATCGCTTCAATAAATGCTAGTCCTTCCATATCTCCAACTGTTCCACCAAGTTCTGTTATAACAATATCTACATCCGTATCTTCAAAGCTATATATCTTTTCTTTTATTTCATTCGTAATATGAGGTATTACTTGAACAGTCTTTCCTAAATAATCTCCTCTTCTTTCCTTTTCTATAACACTCTGATATATTTTACCTGATGTAACGCTTGAATTTTTAGTCAAATTTTCATCTATGAATCTTTCATAATGACCTAAATCTAAGTCAGTTTCTGCTCCATCATCTGTTACAAACACTTCCCCGTGTTCGTATGGGCTCATTGTTCCTGGGTCTACGTTTATGTATGGGTCAAATTTTTGGTTTGTTACTTTATACCCTCTGTTCTTCAATAATCTTCCGAAGCGATGCTGCTGTTATTCCCTTTCCTAGTCCTGATACTACTCCACCTGTTACAAATACATATTTTTTACTCATGATTTTTCCTTTCTTATAAATAAAGTTACTTGGCACTTTTTATTATTCTTATTAAATTAAAAAATAGATTAAAATGTAAACCCATAAAAAGGGGTTTTTTTTTAATCTACTCTAATATAATAACACTTTTTTCCAAAAAAATCAACATTTTTTTAAAAGTTTGAATTACGTTTTTGTTCTATTTTAGATTAGTCCATCATACTATTTTGTAAAAGGAGTTTTTGATATGTTTATTTATAATATAAAAGTTAATTCTGGAAAAATATTTAAGTTAATTTTTGCTTTAATAATCTTAATTGTGCTCATAATTACTGGTATAGTAATATATAGAACTTTTTCAAATAGTGGATCATCTCCTTCAGACGATATTTATACAATAAATTCTACTAATTATACAAATATCTTAAAAGCTGTACACGATAATATAGATACATACGTTGGTCAAAAAATCAGCTTTTCAGGATATGTTTATAGAGTTTATGATTTGCAAGAAGATGAATTTATACTCGCACGTGATATGGTCATAAACTCTGACTTTCAAACCTTAGTAGTTGGATTTCTATGCCACAGTGATAATTCAATCAATTATAAAGATGGAACTTGGATTAATATTGTTGGCAAAATAGAAAAAGGATATTATCACGGTGATATACCTATCATAAATATTAGTCAAATTGAAGAAACAACTAAGCCAACTGATGCTTATGTTTACCCTCCTGATGATTTCTATATTCCAACCTCTAGCTTATTATACAGTAGTCCTTGGTAGATTTTGTTAAAACTTCACAGCCATTATCCGTGATTAAAACAGTATCTTCTATTCTTATTCCATACATGCCTGGCAAATATATGCCAGGTTCATTTGTTACTACCATTCCTTTCTTTAAGCATCTTTCATTTTTCGAGCTGATTATTGGTTCTTCATGTACTTCTAATCCAACTCCGTGGCCCAAAGCGTGTATAAGTTCATAATCATTCATCTTAAAATTACCCTCAAGAATTTTGGATAATGTTTTTATACAGGCTCCATCCTGCATCTCATCTAGAACTAGCATTTGATTTTCTAGTACTAAATCATATGCTTTCTTTATATATCCTTGAGCAAAATCTACAAATATTGTTCTTGTCATATCTGAACAATATCCTTTATATTTGCATCCCATATCTATTATAATTACATCTCCGAGACTCTATCTTTCTATCTGATGGAGTGGCATGAGGAATTGCCGAATTTTCTCCAGATGCAATTATTGTATCAAAACTTGTACCAGATGCTCCATTTTGTTTAAAATAATTTTCTACTTCATTTGCTATTTGTTTTTCTGTCATTCCCTTTTTTATATATTTTAAAAGATAAGAAAAACATTTATCAGTAATTTCACACGCCTTCCTAATACATTCAATTTCTTCTTCGTCTTTTATCTGCCTTTGCTTTTCTATTATCTTTTCTGTTTCTACTAATTGATTTATTTTATACTTATGCATAAATTCTTTATACTGGGCATATGTTACATAGTATTCTTCAAAGCCTACGTTTTCACAAAACATAAAATAATTCTCATAATCTTCTAATGATACGTTTCTAATGTCTGTTACAATTATTTCATCATCTATTGTAAGTGTTCTTTTTACATCTTCTATGTATCTACTATCTGTTATGTATATATTTTCTCTTAAAGTTAATAACAAGAATCCTTCGGCTTCAATATTTGCTAAATATTTTATATTTACTGGATTTGATATAATCATTCCTTGTATATTTTGAGATTTTAAATTATTTCTTAGCCATCTTAATCTCTCATTCATAAACTTTGCCCCCTTTATTTTATTACTCAAGAATATTAGTACATTCCTAGTGTAAATATTTTTGCTAAAGCTATAAATATATATTCAAATGGAACTATCATATTTATAAAACACGCAATTACTATAAAAGGTCCAAATGGTATGTATTCATTTCTCTTTTTTATTTTTGTTATAAGTAAAAATACACTTGCTACTGCTGCAATAAGGAATGCCATCAATGCTATTACTATAATATTTACAATTCCAAAGTATAAACCTAAGGCAGCCATAAATTTAACATCACCAAATCCCATTGCTTCTTTTCCTGCAACAAGCCCACCTATAAGCGTAATTATCAAAAATACGCCTCCACCAAAAAGCATTCCAAGTATAGCATTTGTCATAAGATTTATGTTATAAAGTCCTGATAGAAATGCAAATACAAGTCCAACTTCAAATATAGTCAAATTAAGCCTATTGGGTATTATTTGATGTTTATAATCTATCGCAAATGCTGATATAAGCATAGGTGTTAAGATTGTGTACTTTATTAATTGAATGTTATTTAAGAACTCATTTTTAACCCTAGATAAAATAAGTATTGCAAGATACAATAATATATTAATAATCATTAAAACATAATTTGGTTTAAATTCCTTAAAAAAATCTTTTGATAATACTTTCTTATGTTCTGGCATTCTTTTTATGCACCATGATGCAACTTGTCCTGATATAGCACCCAAAACACAAAATAAAACATAATACAAGATGTGTATATTGTTAAGATACATTTTATTTTCCTCCATTCTTCTTTAGATATCTTTTTACCACTAGATTTTCTAGTGGCCTTTTTACTTTAGTCATAAATATATCCCTGTCGTCTATTGGTTTTGTTAAGATTGAATACATATTAGAAAATCTTGCACCTAATACATCTGTAAATATTTGATCTCCAACAACAGCTATTTCTTTAGAATCCTTTATTTCTAATATATTTTGTACTTTTATAAAATTATTTTTTAAAGGTTTTTTTGCAAAATTAATAAACGGTATATCTAGCTCTTTAGAAACCTTTTCTACTTTTTCCTTTTTATTTGTATTTGATAGAATAAAAAATTTTATTCCCTCTTTTTTCAAATTTTCACACCATAAATCTGTTCCATCTAATAATTCTTTATCAAAATTTATAAGTGTGTTATCTACATCTAAGATTAAAGCCTTTATATTATTGTCTTTTAAGAAATCTATTGTTATTTCCTTAACATTATTCAAATATTTGTCAGGGTATATTAGCATACTTTTTTACTCCTTATATTTTTCATTACCATTCTATCAAATACCTATTAATTTTGTCAAACAATATTTACAAACATATTCCTTTATTATATAATTTGGTAAATATATTTTATTTAACTAATGATATGGAGGATTACATGGACTTAACTGAAGAAAAAATACTTAAAGCAAAAAAATATAATTCTAAGCTTTATCCCATATATAAATTATTTGGTTGGGATTTACTATTCTATTATTCAATAAACTTTTTATTTTTAACACAAACAAAAAATCTTACAGCATCTAATGTACTTTTAACTGATTCATTTTATACAATTTTTAAATTAATATTTCAAATACCTTGTGTTAATATTGTAGAACTATTGGGAAAAAGAAAAAGTTTAATTTTAGGAAATGTCTTTTTTGCACTTAGTATCTTTGTATTACTTATTGTTCGAAACCTTACAGATGTTATATTTTCAAATGCTCTTATGGCAATAGGTTATTCAATAAAAGCTCTCTGTGAATCATCTATTTTAAATGATTGTGTTGAATATAAAGAACACGCTAGAAGTACATTTGCAAATATTGACGGCAAAGGTTCTGCTTATTGGTATTATTTTGATGCTATTACAGCTGTATGTTGTGGTTTCTTATTTGTAATTAATAATTACCTTCCAATGATTTGCTGTCTTGCATGTTGCATTATTGCTTGCATCCTTTCTTATAAGTTCTTGCCTTATGAAAATACTTCTTCTAATTTAAAAAATAAAAAAAGTGGAAGCTTTAAAACTTATTTTAAAAACTTAGAAATAGCATTTAAAAATATATTTAAATCAAATAGACTTAAAGCTTTATTGTTGTTCTCAGGCGTATTTTATGCAATTATAATAATTCGTACTAGACTTGCAAGTAGCTTATTTACTGAAGTTGGCCTAAAAGAAGAATATTTTGGAATTGTATTTGCTTTATTAACCTTTGTTTCTGGAATTTTTTCGAAACATCAAAATTGGTTTCATAAAACATTCAAAAACAGAGTGCTTACTGTTTTCTCACTTTCGTTTTCAATTTCTATGATAGTTATAGGTTTAACTGCAATAATAATTAAATCAACAAATTTTGCTTTAGCAATTATTATAATATCATATATTATACAATATGGAATAAAAGGTGCATATTTTACTTTGCAAAAAAGATACTTAAATAGTTTTTCAACTTCATCTATGTCAACTAAAATATATTCAGCAAATACTCTTTTTGAAAGTATTTTTAGCACATTAATATACTGGGTTTCTTCACTACTTCTTAATTATATAGATACTTCGTATGTTATAGCGATTCTACGGTGGCATATTTACAATAGCCTTTGTATTCATACTTGATTATATGAAACCTAGGATAGGTTTAAAACCCGAAGAATATAAAAAATCAGACATATATTTCACAGAAGTACATTAATTAGGAATTCTTGAGAAATTTCTATTACATAAAAAATAACCTTCTTAGGAGCATCTCCCTTTGAAGGTTATTTTTCTTATATATATCTAACTAATTATATATAAATTAATTATTTACTAAATCTTTTAATGCTTTTCCAGCTTTAAATACTGGAGCTTTTGATGCAGGTATTTTGATTTCTTCCTTAGTTTGTGGGTTTCTTCCTTTTCTAGCTGCTCTTTTTCTTACTTCAAAAGATCCAAATCCAACTAATTGTACTTTTTCTCCTTTTACTAATGCTTCTGAAATAACTTCTGTCATAGCATTTAAAGAAGCTTCAGCATTCTTCTTAGTTGTTTCTGTTTTAGCAGCTATAGCTGCGATTAAATCAGATTTGTTCATTTACATTACCTCCTATAAAGATTCGTTTATGTAGATTATACGCATCTACAATATGAATATTCGTCAAAATTCTCTAAAATCCTTCTTTTTTTATTTTATTTTTTTGATTTTTTCTTACAGTCAAGTTGGTTTTAAATGTTTTTGACTTTTTGTAAAGTTTACCTTATTTCTTCTTTTTTGTATATTCCAAGCCTTTCAAGTATTTTTAGTATTTTTGTTCCATAAGGAATCATTAGCATTTCTTCTCTTGAAAAAATTTTTAAAGCAATTATACTCATGAAATATAATATCACAGCAAAAATTAAAGAGATTAATGTTGCAACTTTTGCAGATATACTTGCTCCAATTAATGCTACATAAAAACTATATGAACATACACACATTATAGCTGTTGCTAATACTGGCTTTATTACATACTTTAGTGGTTTTATATCTAGTTTAATTGTCTTTTTCAAAATATAATAGCTTATTAAGAATACTATTACATTATTAACTATTGAACCAATTGCAGCACCATTTACCCCTATACTAGGTATAGAAATAAGAATTACATTTAGTATTAATTTCACAATCAATCCAATAAATGATGAAATTGCTGGTACCATAATTTTTCCAAGTCCTTGCAAAGCTCCATTTATAGTTTGTGCAAGCACAGAAAATATTATTGTCAGAGCACTTATTTGTAATAGCAAGCTTCCTGATGGTGCATTTGGGAATATTAGATTAATTATTGGCTGTGCAAATACCATCATTCCAAAAGTACAAGGTAAACCTATTATCATTGTAACCAATAATGACAAAGATATTCTTTTTGATGCACTTTCGTGTTCATTTTTTGCAATTGATGCAGAAATTGTAGGTACAAGTGCCGTTGCAAAGGCAATATTAAATGATAATGGAAGTGTTATAAGTGTATCAACCTTACCACTAAGTATTCCATATTGCACCTTTGCTTCACTTTCTGATAAAAATTTTTTTAGTCCTCTAACAACTGTTATAGAATCTATATTTTTGTTCAATGTAGACATTATAGCGCTAAGTGTTATTGGAATTGATACAAATAATATATTTTTAACTACTTTTAATACATTTTCTTGTTTATATTCTTTATTTACTTTAACTTGAGGTATTTGATTTTTTTTGTAAATTTTATAATATAACGCAAGATATCCAAGACTTAAAAATACTGACAAGGTTGTTGCAAGATTTGCTCCTGCTGCCATTACTGTAACGTTTTCTCCATAAAATAATACAACAATTTCAACTACTGCAATGGTTAATACTGTTTTAAAAATTTGCTCTAATGTTTGAGCTTTAGCCGTTGCTGATATTCTATCTCTTCCATTAAAATATCCTCTCATAACAGATGCGATTGTTACAAAGAAAATTGCTGGAGATAAAGCAACAAGAGTAAGTTCTGATTCTGGTATTTGTAATATTACATTTGCTATATAACCTGCTCCTAAAAGTAATATTAAAGTTCCAACTAGTCCTATTATTCCAAATGTCATAAGTGCTATTTTGAATATTCTATGAGCACCTTTTTCGTCTCCTACTGCAACTTTTTCTGACACAAGTTTTGAAATTGCATTAGGAACTCCTATTGAGGATACCGTTAGCAAAAGAGCATATATCAGATACCCTCCACTGTAAATTGCATTTCCCTCGTCTCCAAAGCCTTCTCTATTTGTAAGATATACTCTATATACAAAACCTAAAAGTTTTATTAATACCTGTGATACCATAAGTATCAACACACTTTTCATAAAACCTTCTGCTTTGTTTGTTTTCTTTTCTACCTTAGTTTGCATTTTCCTTCCCTCTTATAATAATTAATATTCTTATATTTTATTTATATACTATATCATAAAGTTTTTTTTAAAGCAACCATTATTTATTAACCTTTATAGCCTATAGTTACTGTATAATGCTTTTATATTAAAGAATAGCTGAAATGATTTATTTGAAAGAGCTGCGTAAGCGACCAACCGGAGCGTAGCGCAAAAGCGAATGGAGCAGTCTACATATATGTTCTTTAATTTGTAGACTGCGACACCAAAGCTCTAAAAATAAATCATTTCAGCTATTCTATTGAAACAATCCATTATCCTGTAACAGCCTATATTGTCTTTTTATGAAAATTATGTTATAATGTAAGAAGATGAACGTTGTTTTAACTCCGTGCATCTGTGGTTATATGCATCAATCGTTATGGGGCAACTGCCCTAAAGGAGGTCATTATGGAAAAGTGTTACAAGAGAGGCGAGCACACATACGTGGTTCGCTTCGAGGATGACAAACCAGAGGTCTTTATTGGTATAAATGAGCCTCTCTCAATCCTCGCGATTCAGCTTCTGTTCGACGCTATCGTTCCACTTGGTTGGGAACGTACCAACAGCTACAAAGATGTGCTCTGCAATGGGCATTACTGCATAGCAGTTGGCTACCGGGTTCCCGGTGGCGTAGATGCTGAAAAGGCTATCACACAGCTCTTTTCCTGATTGTCAGTTCTTCATCAACTGATAATCAAACATGTCACCCTCCCCGCAAGGAGGGTGGCTTGTTATTTTATCAATTATACTTTTACATTCCTTCAATCTCTACGTTATATTCCTCAAGCCAAAGATCAAATTCATAAAGATATGCAATAAGCTGTGGTCTTGTCATAAGCTGACCGGTACCAAGGAAGTATATCATCTTCCTTGCTATCTAATAATTTATTTATTTCATCAATATTAAATATTTTGTACATTTTGCTTTCTTTGTTTTCTAATCTTTCTCTTAAGGCTTTGCTAACTAATTCTAAGAATTTTGGATGATGAGTTTTAGGATATGGATTCTTTTTACGGTAAAGTACCTCATCTGGTATAACTCCCTTAAATGCTTCTCTAAGCAAATATTTTTCTGTATTGTTATTATATTTATATTTAAAAGGCAAATTCCACAAATATTCTACAAGCTTTGTATCAGCAAATGGTACTCTCGCTTCTAGTGTTGAATACATTGTCATCCTATCCTTTCTTTCTAAAAGTGCTTGCATAAAGTGAGTCATATTGATATAAAATAGTCTCTTATCTTTTTTATCTCTGTCTTCAGGTTCTAATTCATTAATTGTTTTTTGATATTCTTCTTCTACAATGCTTTTTAGATTTATCTTATCTTTCAAATTTTCATTCAATAAACTTTGCCTATAATCTAAATTATTTATCCACGGAAACATTTCTCTATCATTTAATTCTTTTCTATAAAACCAAGGGTATCCACCAAAGATTTCATCAGCACATTCTCCACTTAATATTACTTTAAATTCTTTTGCAATCTCCTTTGAAAACCAGAGTAGTGATGAATCTATATCAGTCATTCCTGGATAGTCTTTGGCATAAAGAGCATCTTTTAAATAATTTACAACATCATCTTGTGTAATTGTCTTGTATTCATGCTTCGTATTAAAAGCTTTACTCATCACATCTATATAGTGTTCATCCATAGATACAGTAAAGCTTGTTTTTTTGAAATATTTATCATTATCTTCATAATCTATTGAAAAAGTTGTAAGCGGAGTTTTTTGATTTATTGCAACAACTCCTGTAATTAAGCTTGAATCTAATCCTCCACTTAATAAAGTTGCTATCGGCACATCTGATACCATTTGTCTTTTAATAGAATCTGTAAGTAATTCTCTTATTTTTTCCTTTGCTTCTTCAAATGTATCATTACATTCTTTTGTTTTAACATTCCAATATCTATTAATCTCTATATTTCCATCTTTATATTTTAAGTAATGTGCAGCTCTTAGCTCATTTATTCCTGTAAATATTCCGGCTTCCTTGCTTTTTAGATGGTCCGAAGTGCTAAGATTTCTCCAAGCGATTCTTGACTTAAGTATGGTTTTACTACTTTACTTCTAAGTATTGGTTTTAATGTAGAAGCAAATATAAAATCGTCATCTTTTTTGCAGTAATATAAAGGTTTAATTCCAAATCTATCTCTTGCTAAAAATATTTCTTTAGTCTCCCTATTATATACACAAAAAGCAAATATTCCTTCTATCTTGTCTAATATCTTTTCTTTAAATTCTGCATAACCCTTTAGCATTACTTCTGTATCACAGGTTGTATCGAACTTATATCCTAAAGCTTTTAATTCTTCTCTTACTTCATTTGTATTATATATCTCGCCATTATATACTATTACATATTCTTTATAGTACATTGGTTGATTTCCATTTTCTAAATCAATTATTGCAAGTCTTTTATGCCCAAGTAAGACATTCTCCTCAAAATGGTATCCTGTATTATCTTTACCTCTAGAATTCATTAATTCAAGCATTTCTTTAAATGTATTTTGCTTATCTTCTAAACTGTTTTTTTCATTTATCCAGCCACATATTGCACACATAAAAATACCTCCTATGCTTCTATCTTATGCTTTGTCTTATATTTATGTAACTTTTATGCTAAAACTTAATATTATATATTATAAAATGGAGGAAGTTATGGATATTTTATTTTTAGGTGGAGACAAAAGATATAAGTTTATTATGGATGATTTAAGCAAAAATCATTCTGTTTATCAAATAGGATTTAAAGATACTTGTAAAGAAGTACATGCAATTAATTTAGAAGATTTAAGTTTATCTAAATTTGATGTTGTATTACTCCCAATAAGCGGTATTAATGATAATTTTGAAATAAAAACAGAAAAGCGGAAATTTGAAACTTTCTGAAGATATATTTAAAAATATTGACACAAATACAAGATTTTTCACTGGTTTAAAAACTAAAAACATTTTGGATAATATACCAGAAAAGCAAATAATAAGTTTTTTAGATTTTAAAGAAGTCAAAACTGTAAATGATGATTTAACAGTTGAACGGTGTAATTGATGATATAAAAAATAGAAAAAATGATTGTATATGTATTTTAGGCTATGGTACTCTTGGTAAAATGCTCTATTTAAAGCTTAAAAATGCTGGTATAAAAACTTACGTTATTTCTAGACCAAAAAAAGAAATATATTCTGATAAAGTCAAAAATTTCTATCCTTTAAGCTCACAGAATATTATAGAAGTTTTTAGAATTGCTGATATTATCATTAACACAATTCCTTTTAATATAATACCAGAAGAAGCATTAAAAACAAATAAAGTTCCATATATATTAGATATTGCATCTTTTCCTTATGGAATTAATCAAGACATCATAAATAAATACAAAAATAGTATCGAATATAATTTATATTTGGGAATTCCAAGTATTTTTGCTCCAAAAGAAGCTTCTGACATTTTACTAAAGATTTTAAAAAAGGAGATAAATACGCAATGAAACTTGGTGTAGTAATTACCGCTTCTTTTTGTACACTAAGGAAAGTATTAGTAGTTCTTAAAAATTTGAAGGATGCACGGATACGATATATATCCTGTGCTTTCTAATAAAGTTATAGATTATGATACAAGGTTTGGTAAAGCAGAAGACTTTGTAAAAGAAGTTGAAGAAATTACTGGGAAAGAAGTTATCTCTACTATCGTAGAAGCAGAAAAATTTGGTCCAATGTATAAAATGGATGCAATGTTAGTTCTTCCTGCAACAGGAGATTTTATGGCAAAAATGGCAAATAGTATTACAGATAATGCAGCAAACTTGGCAGTAAAAGCAACTCTTAGAAATCAAAGTCCAATAATTATTGCGGTTTCTACAAATGATGGATTAAGCCTAAGTGCTCAAAATATTGCTAAATTAATGAATTTGAAATATGTATATTTTGTTCCCTATGGTCAAGATGACTATGAGAAAAAGCCTAATTCATTAGTTGCACATTTTGACTTAGTAATTCCAACTATAGAATCTGCTTTGCAATTAAAACAGATACAACCTGTACTTAAAGAATACAAAAAATAGTATAGTTCACTGCTTTTTTATATAACCAATCCGTTTAGGAGTAATATATAAAAAGCAGTGAACATTTTTTATTTATTCATATTTACTCTTATGCTTTCTCAAAGAATACCTTATAAGTTCTATATGCTTCATAAACATCATACTTACTTGTAACTTCATAAGGTGAATGCATTGAAAGTACAGGTACACCACAGTCTATTACTTCTACGCCTTTATTAGCTAAGATATATGCGATAGTTCCTCCACCGCCAGCATCTATTTTACCAATTTCTGATAATTGATATTGTATGCCGTTTTCTTCTAATATTCCTCTTAATTTACCTATAAATTCTGCATTTGCATCAGAGCCACCAGATTTACCTTTTATACCTGTATATTTATCAAAAGCTATACCAAAAGATGCAAAAGCTGCATTATTTCTATCCGAAACTGATGCATATATTGGGTCAAAAGCTGTTCCAACATCTGCTGATAACATACTTGAATTGCAGAATACTTTATTTATTAGATTTGGTCTATTATCTCCTGATTTGTTTAAAAGCTCTGAAATGAAATAATCAAATACTTGTGATTCCATTCCGGTATTTCCCATGCTTCCAATTTCCTCTTTATCAGCTAATATACATACTGCTGTTTTATCTTGTACATTTGCTTCTAAAATAGCTCTTAATGATGTGTAAGCACATACCTTATCGTCTTGACCATATCCTGCAACCATACTTTCATCAAAGCCTAAACTTCTTGCTTTAAATGCTGGTACAAGCTCTATTTCTGCACTTAAAAAGTCCGCTTCTTTTATACCATATTTTTCATTCAATATCTTCATTATATTTAATTTTACTTTTTCTCCAACTGTTTCGTCATTAAATGGCATATTTCCAATAAGTAAATTTAAGTCTTCTCCATTTACTCCCTCGCCTAACTTCTTTTGCATTTGCTCTTTTGCAAGATGTGGTAAAAGGTCTGTTATTGTAAATATTGGGTCTCCCTCATTTTCTCCAATGTTAACACAAATCTTCTCTCCATCTGGTTTAACAATAACTCCATGCATCGAAAGTGGTATTGTTGTCCATTGATAAGTCTTTATTCCTCCATAATAGTGCGTATCAAAATATGCAAAATTTGAATCTTCGTATAAAGCATTTGGTCTTAAATCTATTCTTGGCGAATCAATATGAGCACCAACTAAGTTTATTCCTTCTTCTAACTTTCTATTTCCTATAACTGCAATATACATACTTTTTTCTCTATTAATATAATAAACCTTATCGCCTGCATTTAAACTATCTAAAGTATTAATATCTTTGTAGCCATTTCTATCTAATACTTCTTTTGCAGATTTTACAAACTCTCTTTCTGTTTTAGAGCAATTTAAAAACTCCATATACTCATCTGAAAATTTGAATATTATCTTTTTGTCTTCATCATTTGTCCTTTCCCATCCTGATTTCTTCTTATTAAATAATTCCTCCTCTAATCTCTTTCCCTCTGTTTTTTCTTTACCTTCCATATTTTCTCCTTTCATATATTTAATATTTAAACATTAAATCTAAATAGTACAATATCTCCGGTCTTGCATAATATAGTCTTTTCCTTCTGAACGTAATAGTCCTTTTTCTTTTACAGCATTCATACTTCCTTCTCTCATTAAGTCATCATAAGATACAATCTCTGCTCTAATAAATCCTCTTTGTATATCTGAATGAATTTTACCTGCTGCCTCTGGTGCTTTAGTACCTTTCTTTATTGTCCACGCTCTTACTTCTGGTTTTCCTGCTGTTAAAAATGACATAAGGCCTAATAAATCATAACTTGCTTTTATTACTTTGTCTAGTCCTGATTCTTTAAGTCCTAAAGCTTCTAGCATTTCTTTTTTATCTTCTCCTTCAAGTGTAGATAGTTCTTCTTCTATCTTTACACATAAAGGTATAACTTTTGCATTTTCTGATTTTGCATATTCTCTAACTTCATTTACATATTTGTCTGTACTTTCTGTTAATATCTGTTCCTCACTTATATTTGCTATGTATATTATTGGTTTCAATGTTAATAAATATGCATCTTTTATAACTTCTTCCTCTTCTTCAGTAAAGTTAATTGTCCTTGCAGATTTGCCTTCTTCTAGAACTTTTTTTACTTTTTCTAATACATCTATCTCAAATGCATATTTTTTATCAGCCTTTAACATCTTTTTAGCTCTTTCTATTCTTTTATCTATTGTTTCTAAATCTGCAAATATTAACTCTAAATTTATTGTTTCTATATCTCTTTTTGGAGAGATACTACCATCTACATGTACAACGTTTGTGTCTTCAAAGCATCTTACAACTTCTGCTATGCTGTCTACTTCACGAATATGCGATAAGAACTTATTTCCAAGTCCTTCTCCTTTGCTTGCTCCTTTAACAAGGCCTGCAATATCCACAAACTCTATTACCGCATGTGTTGTTTTCTCAGGCTCATACATTTTTGTAAGCTCATCTAATCTTTCATCTGGAACAGCTACCATTCCAACATTTGGTTCTATTGTACAAAATGGATAATTTGCACATTCTGCACCAGCATTTGTTATTGCATTAAACATTGTACTCTTTCCAACATTTGGAAGACCTACTATACCTATTTTCATTTTCTGCTATCATTCCTTTTCTCTATTTTACTTATTATTAATATAAAATTATTTTATTCTTTCAAATAATGGCTCTACACCATTTAATTTATAATTCTTTGGTGCTTCTATATATTCCCATTTACATTTATCAATATTTAGCATTTTTCTAATCTTCTCAGATGATTTAGGCATAAATGGTTCATATAAATTAGACAAATTTGCAATTAGAGTTGAGCAAGTATAAATTGTATTATTAAACTCTTCAATATTTTCTTTTTGTTGTTTCCAAGGTTGTTGTTCTTCATAATACTTATTGCCTTTTTCTACCAATTCTCTGATTAAACTAACTGCATTCTTAAATTCTAAATTTTCTATTGCTTTACCTGCATTTTCATATGTCGATACTATTAACTTTCTTATATCTTCATCTACTTTTCCATCAGGAATTTCTGTTAATCCTTTATATTTTAACGTTCTATTTATTAGATTACCATATTTGTTAACTACCTCTGCATTGCTTATTGCAACAAAATCTTCTATTGAAAAGTTACTATCCTTTTTTTCTGGTCCATTCGCTATTAAATAATATCTAACCATATCTGAATCATAATTATCTAGCATTTGTCTTATTGTAATTCCATTTCCTTTTGATTTTGAAATTTTTTCTTCGTTTATGTTCAAATATTGTGTTGCTATCATATAATTTGGTAATTTGTAGTTATCTTCTAATGCTAAAAGTAAGCCTGGCAAAATTATTGTATGAAATGTTATATTATCTTTTCCGTGAGCCATATACATTATATTGTTATTGCTTTCTTTCCAATAGTCTTCCCAGTTAATTCCTTTTTCTATACATATTTTTTTACATGCTGTAACATAACCTAAAACAGCTTCTATCCATACATACATTTTTTTATCTTCAAAGCCATTTATAGGTATATCTATACCCCAGTCTAAATTTCTTGTAACTGCTTTTTCAGGCAAACCTTCTTTTAAGTATTTTTCTGTTTCATTTTGTGAACTTGGTCTCCAATTTGCTTTATTCTTTTTAACATATTCTTCTATTTTAGGTTGCAATTTTCCTAATGCTAAGTACAAATTTTTATTTTCTTTTTGTACTGTTTTCTTTCCACATTGCTGACATGTTGCATTAACTAAGTCTTCATTTTTTGGTTCATAGCCACAATCACACATATCACCTTTTGTTTCTTTTCCACAATTTGGGCATGTTAATAATAGTTCTCTATCAGCCACAAATTTATTGCAGTTTTCACAATATGGTTGTAAATCTATTTTTTCATATATATATCCATTTTCATACATTTTCTTAAATAATTCTTGAACATTTTTCATATGAAATTCATCTTCAGTTTTTGTGTATAAATCATACGAAAAATCCATATCCTTGAAACATTGAACAAATTCATTATGATACATTTCTGCAATCTCTGCCGGTGTTTTATTTTCTTTTTTTGCCCTTACTGTTATTGGCGTTCCATGACAATCTGTTCCTGATACATATATAACATTATTGCCTATCTGTCTATGATACCTAGCAATAACATCACCTGAAATTAATCCTGCAACGTGACCTATATGCAATGAGTTATTGGCATATGGCCATGCCCCACCTATTAAAACATTTTTCTTAATTATATTATCTCCCATGCTTGCCTCCTTAATACGCATATGATTATATCAACTTTTTTTATAATTTTCAATTGTTTGTATAAAAGTTTTATTATAATATCAAGATAAATAATAATTACTATAAAAGGAGCCTCCCGCCACGTTATCCGTGACGGGAGTTTTTGTTGTTTAATTAGTAACTTGGACAGTACGGTCTATTTCCTGCGTAGGCTGATGTAGGATTCATGTATAGCCTGTACGCTTCCAAAGCCTCACGAATCCGTGTTCCTCCACCGTCTCCAACTTCGTATACCCGGCAGAAAAATTGAGCTGCTTCTTCAACTGATGTCATGGACTTCAGTATCTCAAGCTTATCATCGTACAAGAATCCTCTATTTGAACAATACAAGATTGCTCTTGCCTGCCCCTCAAAAGAGGTTTCTTCGTAGCCATTATCCAGAAGCCATCCGACTATATCATTCCACCAATACCCTCCGCCAGCAAGTTCGTTCCACTGGCAGAGGCCGTAATATCCGCTACTATTAACCGCTGTTGGGTCAAAGCAGGACTCACAGGCAATATTGCCTATGACACCTGCTGCGGATTCAAGCGTAAATCCCTCGGCGATGAAGAAATCAAACAATGCCAAGATTCTTTCTTCTGTGGATGACTCTTTATCGATACCGCTAAGAAGCGGATACTGCTGATTTGCGTCAGTACCAGTAGAAGTAACATTTTCGTTGCTACGTTCCTGTTGATTTGCTACCTTAAGTTCTATGTCTGGAATAGCCATAATATTTATTGTAGTTTCAATATCATCACTTAAGGAATATTCATTCTCTACTATTGGTATTTCAAATGTTTCAATCTGTAGGACCTGTAGGGTGCTTTCTTCGTTTAATGTTATTTCTTCTGGTTGTGCTTCTAGTGTTTCTGCTGGTACTTCATCTAATGCTTCTTCTGGCTCTCGAGGTGTTTCTGTTGGTACTTGAGGTGTTTCTGCTGGGACTTGAGGTTGAGAAGGTACAGGGGTGGTAGTTGCGGGGCACTCAATGAGTATGACCTCATTAGTGTCATAGGTCTGGGTGGTTGGTGCCGAAGTAGTTGGTGCAGTTGCTGTTAAGCTACCCAAGAGCATAGCTATAACAGCTACTACAGTCCACTTCAGCAAGGTGAACCGCTGTCTTTTCATAAACACTCTCCTTATTAGCTTGCTCAATAACCGAGCAAGCAAGTAATACGTATTTGCAACTTGCAAAATACAATTATATTATATCACATTTGGCTTATTTTGGCAAGATTTACGAAATTTTGTTTCTTTTTCTATTGATTTATTGTAAGATATATGCTATATTAACTGACATAGGAAATGAACATTGTAGTAGATGTGTTGCCACTGCACTAGATAACTTTTGTTATCAGAAAGTGAGGTGGTGTTTATGAGTTTTATACTATTTTTAATTTGTGCCTTAATGGCTTTTGCAACAATAAACGTAGCCTTATTGACGATTTTATACATAAAATATGTAAATTCAATAATAGATAAGGAATAAAATAACAACACATTCTGCTCTCTACCAAATTGCGAATGTGTTGTTATAACTATATGTAGTGGTAACCGCATTCACTGCGGTTATTCATTTCCTATATTTATTATACTTAAATTTTTGTAAAAAGTCAAACTTAATCTAAATTATTTTTTATTTCGTTATAAGATAATGGTTTGTTTCAATAGAATAGCATTATACTGTAACAAATCTAAGTAGGATTTTATGTAAAAGGTTGAAAATTATTTATTTTTGTTATACTATATTTCAAAAGGAGTGATTAACAAATGATTAAGAAAGAAACAAATAATAAAGGATTGTCTTTAATCTCATTGATTATAATAATTCTAATTATTATAATCATACTAATATTAGCAATATTGGCTTTAAAAGTTTTATCTCCAAATAAGAATACTATTAAAGAAGATGAGAGTATTCCTTCTGTAAGTAAAGAAAATAAAAATAGCATTAATAATAGCAATTTAACTAACTCAAATACTAATACAATTTCAAGTAATAATTCTATCTCTACCATTAAATTAAATATTGGAAATAAAGAAAAAATAACAGGAGGAGAATTATTAACAATTAATGATTATAAAATACTCATTCCTAGTAAGTTAGTACAAATTGGATATGATATAACTACAGAAAGCGATGCTTTAAAAATAAGAGCAAAAGACAATTCTTATGAATGTGTATTAGTTCAATTATCAGATAACTATGTTATGCCAACAGAAGAAGAAATTAATGCTTTGTATGATACACCTGAATATAAAAAATTAGATGCTGAAGATTATAATTTATATGATGAGACATACGATTTACATTTAGAAAAAGAAGAGCAAATATCTACAAACTATTTTAAAAGTTTAGGATATACTGCTCAAAACTCTCCAAATTATGTTTTAACTCGCAAAGAACTAAATTCTATTATAGGAAAATACTATTTAGAAGGAGAAAGTAAAAGTAGTGGAACCAATGGATTGTTTCCAGGATATGAATATTATAACTATTATGATTGGGGAAAAACTACGTTATATACAATCCCTAAATATTATAAAGATAGTACATTTGGAGAAGAAACATCTGAACTTTCAATTTGTTTATACTTATTCGAATATTATAATTCTTCAAATATAAACTTCAATATAGATTTATGGACACTCTAATTAGACTATAATATATATTGTTTTGAGATATTAAGAAATTAATATCTCTATTTTATTTAATAATAAATTTCTTCGAAAATACTATTAAATAAAAAAATTGGTGCGAGTAATGGGACTTGAACCCATACGTGATTGCCACACACGCCCCTCAAACGTGCCTGTCTGCCAGTTCCAGCATACTCGCATACTTCTAACACTTTTGTATTATACCATAACTTTATTTTAAAATAAAGTAATTTAGAAAAAAATATGATATAATAACAAGGAACGAGTCAAATTAAATATATTAATTACTAACGTAGCTACTAACCCCATTAATTTGTAACTATGATATATATTTTGAAAGGTAAAAATTTATGGATTTAATTTATAAAGTAACAGACAATAGATATGCAAATATAAAAGATTTACTAAGAAGTAAATTTCAAATATCTTCTAGGCTATATACTAAGCTAAAAAACAATAAACACATATACTTAAATGGAAATAACATCTTCTTTAATGATACATTAAACATAGATGATACAATAGAAATAGACTTAAATTTTGAAGAAGAATGTACAAATATTATCCCAACTAAAATGGATTTAGATATTTTATATGAAGATAAATATTTTCTTATACTAAACAAACCAAGTAATGTGGCTGTGCATCCTTCTTTAAGACATTTTGATACAAGTTTATCTAATGGAGTTAAATATTATTTTGATAGCATATCTTTAAATAGAAAAATACGAATTATAAATAGGCTGGATAAAGATACCTCTGGTATAGTTATCTTTGCAAAAAATGAATATATACAAGAAAATTTAACACTTCAAATGAAGGACAATACCTTTAAGAAAGAGTATATTGCTATACTTGAAGGAATTTTAAGTAAAAAGAAGCGGAATAATAGATGCTCCAATTGCTAGAAAAGATGGAAGTATCATTGAAAGATGTATTGATGAAAATGGTCAAAAGGCTATAACACATTATAATATAATTAAAGAAAAAGATAACCTTAGTATTGTACACTTCGTACTTGAGACTGGTAGAACACATCAAATAAGAGTTCACTCTAAATATATTGGTCATCCAATAGTTGGAGATACTTTATATGGTACTCCATCGAATCTTATATCTAGGCAAGCTCTTCACGCATATAAAGTGTCTTTTATACATCCAATAACTAAAGAAAAAATGGAAATCGTAGCTCCTCTCCCAGAAGATATAAAAAAGATTATTGATAAAAGTTAAAGAACAAAGCGTCTTTTGCACTTTGTTCTTGCTTTATTTTACATATTATAAAGTAAATCTATAAGCCGGGTTCTGTCAAGAATAGTCATTTATCTCGAATATATATCACTATATATCTCTAGCCGCATTTTCAAGGAACCGACGAGCAGTCTTATGTCCTTATCTTCAGCGTTGCTCCAGATGGGGTTTACACTGACCCAATATGTCACCATATCAGCGGTGAGCTCTTACCTCGCCTTTTCACACTTACCTAAAATTTTTAGGCGTTTATTTTCTGTTGCACTTTCCTTAAGGTTTCCCTCACTAGACGTTATCTAGCATCTTTGCTCTGTGGGGCCCGGACTTTCCTCATATATTACAAAAAAATATACGCGACTATTCAATTTACTTTAGTCTTTATTATAAAACAGATTTTCTATTTTGTCAAGGAATCCATTTTTATCATTTCTTCTACAATTTGTATTGCATTGCTTGCTGCACCTTTTCTTAGGTTATCTGCAACCACCCACATATTAATTCCATTTTCAACACTAAAATCTCTTCTTATCCTTCCGACAAAAACTTCATCATGACCAGAAGCTTTTGTTGCGATAGGATATATGTTTTTACTAACATCATCTTCAACAATAATTCCTTTTGAACTTTTTAAGGCTTCTATAAGTTCTGATAAATCAAAACTTTTTTCAAATTCAACATTTATTGATTCACTGTGAGAATTTATTACTGGAACTCTTACAGTAGTTGCTGTTATTCTTAAATCTGGTCTATTCAAAATCTTTCTTGTTTCATTTATCATTTTTTCTTCTTCTTTTGAATATCCATTTTCAAGAAATACATCAATATGTGGTAAGCAATTATTAATTATTGGGTATGGGAACTTTTGTAAATTATACTCTTCTTCATTTCCATGTTCTAAATCATTTATTCCCTTTAAGCCTGCACCAGATACAGCTTGATAAGTAGAATATACTATCCTTTTTATTTTATATTTATCATCAAGAACTTTTAAAGGAACTACTGCTTGAATTGTAGAGCAATTTGGATTTGCAATAATACCTTTATTATTCTTTATTTCGTCACTATTTACCTCTGGAACAACTAATGGAACATCTTTATCCATTCTCCACGCACTACTGTTATCAACAACTATGCAACCTTTTGAAGCGGCAATTGGAGAGAATTTTTTTGATGTATCTCCACCTGCTGAAAAAATTGCAAAGTCAAATCCTTCATCAAACGAATCTTCTTTTAACTCCCTTACTACATACTCTTTACCTTTGAACATTATTTTACTTCCTGCTGATTTATATGAAGAAAAAAATACATATTCAGAAATAGGCAAATTTTTTTCCTCTAAAATCTTTCTTGCTATTCTTCCAACAACACCTGTTGCGCCAACTAATGCTAATTTATATTCTTTATTTTCATTCATCATTATCACATTCCTTTCTCAATCTTAAATTATATTTTAAAGAAATTAGAATGTATACATCTAATACTTTCATTTATATATTTTTTATCAACCTTTATAGATATATGATTATTGCATTTTTCAATATCAGTAAATGGTATATTTTTATCTTTTAAAATTTTTGCAATATTTTCTTTAACATTAGAATCTAAGTCAATACCAATTACTGAAACGACATCATTATTAGAAGTAACACCAGTTATCTTTGGTAAATTGCAACAACTATTTTCCAAATTTGTAACTGTTGTTCCTTCTTCATTTGACATACTAGACCTAACAATTAACTTAATATCTTTTTCTTTGGCAATTTTAACAGATTTGTTATGAAGAACTCCTGCACCTAAGTTAGAATATTCAAGCATTTCATCGTATGAAATGTTATCTAACTTAATTGCACTACTAACAATTCTAGGATCTGCTGTATATACCCCATCTACATCTGTGTATATTTCGCAGGAATCAGCATTTAATGCTGCAGCAACAGCGACTGCTGTTGTATCAGAGCCACCTCTTCCAAGAGTTGTATAATTATTTTGTTCATCAACTCCTTGAAAGCCAGTAATAATTACTATTTTATTTTGAGAAAGTTCTTTTTCGATTCTTTCAGTTTCAACTTTTGTAATATTTGCATCCCCATAGTTGTTATCTGTAAGCATCTTTACTTGAAAAGCATTTAATGACACTGATGGGATTCCAAGTTTGTCAAATGCCATTGCCATTAATGCCACAGACATTTGCTCTCCAACTGTATAGAGCATATCCATCTCTCTTTTTGGTACAGATGGGTTTATCTCATTTGCAAGTGATACTAACTCATCCGTAAATTTACCCATTGCAGAAAGAACTAGGACAATTTTCTCTCCTTTTTTATAGTCCTCAACACATCTATTTGCAACATTATATATTCTTTCTTTATTTGCAACAGATGTTCCTCCAAATTTTTTTACCATTAACATTTTAAGTCTACCTTCTTCTATTTGCTTAATGCTAATATAATAATATAATTATATATTAAAATATTTTATACTATATTATATTATCAATTATAAAAAAAGGTTTGTCAATATTTTTGATACAATTATTTTAAAGAAATATGTATATTACTAACTTCTGCCTTTAGCTCTCGTGATATTATATTTTGTATTTGCGCAACCTCATCTTGACTAAGTTCTTCTTTTCCAATAATGACGTTTATACTATTTCCATTAACAAAAATAATATTTTCCTCAAAACCTTTGGTTGTTAAAAGATTCTCTGCTATCATAATTGCATTTTGCAAATCATTTATTTTATTTATTTCTTCTTGAGCAACACTTTTTTGTTCTGTATATCCGACTTGAGCTGTCTAATATACTTTTATACCTTTCAATCATTTGCGAATACATTACATTTCTTTCAAGTTTTGATGTAACAAAATAATTGCTTCCATCATCAGTTTTTTCACTTTTTATTTCTGCTGATGTATCAGTTGTATCTTCTACATTTACATTTTCTTCCTTACTTATATTTTCATCTGAAGCACTTTCTTGTAAACTATTTTCATCCACAATATTTGAATTAACAAGTTCTGCATCTCCAATTTGAGCAAGATTTATAGAGTCCTCTATATTGCTCCCTGTTTCTTCTGCTTTTTGATTATATACTGTACCATAATTTAGATAACCTGCTGTTATTAGCATTAAAGAAATTACTAATAAAGCTAATTGATTTTTCTTCAAAATTTTCATATACTTCCCTCCATAAGTATAAAATATTTAATAAATTTAATTAATTCATTGGAAAAACTTGCACTTTATGTGTTGGAACCCCTGTTACTGCCTCAACAGCCGAGATTATATTTGTCTTAACATTAGCATCATCTGCTCCTTCTGCTGTAACTATAACGCCTTCTATCTTTGGATTTACAACTGTTTGAGTTGCAGGCACATTTGCACCATCTTCGTCTGTAAAAATAACCTCTTTATTTTTCGTTTCTTCTTCAACAGTTCTACTTCCTCCTGCTGAATCTGTTTCTGATGTATGTGATACAGAATTATTTTCGTTATACATTGCAATAACTTCGCTTGTTTGTGAATATGTAACAAGTACATTAACTTTTCCGAACACCAGTCATTGTCTCCAATATATTTTCTATTCTTTTTTCAAGCTCATCTTCTTCATTATTTTTTTTATTAGAAGATGTATCTTCAACTGCAAGATATTTATATTGACTATCACTTTTATCCTTATTATCATTTCCGCTTCCCTTTAAGAATCATATTAATTGCAATTAATGTTACAATAAGTATAATTAAAAAAGCTACAAGATTTTCTATTTTTCTTTTGTCCTTTTTTACCTCTACATCTTGCTGTTTTTCCTTTATAACTAAACTCTTAATCTTATTCATTTGTTCTTTAAACATTAATTTTACCTCCCTACATAAAAATGTCACATAGCTTAAATTGAATTTACTTTAATGCATTCAAAATCAGTACCGTAATTTTCTTGTAAAAAGTTCTTTATCTTTTCTATTTCTTGCCTTGATAAGTTATTATCTTTATTCTTAGAAGTACCATTCCCAATTTCAACTTTATTAATTTGAATATTGGTTTCAGCCGTATTTGTATCACTTTTTTCTTCTTTATCAGCAGATAAACTTATTGCTTTTATCTTTCCTGTTTCTAGGTCAATGTCTAATTCTACGTTACTTATACTAAATCCCATATTCTCTATATCACTTTTTAACTGTTTTTTTATTTCTTGTTTATATGTATTTTCTATTGAGTTTGCTGTTACATTATTAAATTCATTTTCAAGAGACTTATATTCGTCTGTTGATGTAAAATAATCTTCATATTTTGAATAATCAACCTTTAGATTTGAACCTGTTATTCCTGTTATTACTGGCGAAATTATAGTATACAGTATGTATATACCAATTACAGTTTTTATGTATTTTTTGGAATTTCCACTTGGCAGTATCATTTCAATTATTGTTGCAATTATCACAGCTATTATTACTTGTTCTGCCCATGAACTTATAAAATTTATCATCTGTACATCATCCCACTATTTGTTATTTTAATTACAAGAGTTAAGCCTATCATTAACATTACAGAAATTGCACAAATCATACCCAGAAGTATTTTAAATGTATCTCCTACTTGTTCTAAAACTGATACAATTTTTTTATCTGCAATAGGCTCACTTAAGGCAGCTGTTAGGTTAAATGCAACTGACATTATAGCAATTTTTATTATAGGAATTATGCAAATAGAAATTACAACAATTATTCCAATAAACCCTATTGCATTTTTTAATATATTGCTACATCCAAGTACTGCATCAACAGTTTCTCCAAGTAATTTTCCAACTACTGGAACAGCACTTGTTACAACAGCTTTTGTAGTTTTTAAAGTTATTCCATCAACGCTACTTGTTAAGCTTCCCTCTAAAGATAATACTCCGTGTAAATATTGTAAGTGTTATTCCAAGTATCCATATAACTGATGACTTGAAGAATTTAGAAAGCTTATTTATTTGTATCTTATCAGATATTTTTGAAACTATACCAAGTGTTGTACCTATTAAAATAAGTGGTAATAAAACCGTAGATATTGTATTTCCAATAAGTGTTATGATTATAAGAAGAACTGGCTCAATAGCAGATGCTGTAACAATGTTACCCGTTGTTATCATTAGTGCTAAAAGTATCGGAAGCAAAGAATTTAAAAAGCCCACTAGATTATTTACTGTATCTTTTATAAGAACTATTACTTCAGAAAAGTTTGCCATTACTAATGTAACAATAAGTATGTATTGTACATAATATGTTATTTGACCTATTTCATTATTGCCAAGTCCATCACTTATATTTTTTATTATGCTATGTATTACAATTATAACTAGAATATATCCAAGAGTTCTTATTGTATTTATAACTTCTTTTCCAGTTATTTTTATAATTCCTTTCATTATCCCATTAGCTTCAATCTTTCCCGTTATTGCATCTTTGTACATCTTTTTTAAATCTAAGCCGTCAAATGCATTTTTTGTATAGTCTTCTGATTCTTTTATAAAATCGGAAATTCCAAGAGTTTCTTCTTGTTCTTTTAATGTTTCATTTGTATCTACCGCATATGTAACATTTGTATATTGAATTACAAGAATGAAAAAAATTATAAACAATATCTTTTTCATAAATTCCTCTTTCTCTTTTGTTTAAGGTAAAATTTCAAGCAATGTTTCAAGCATTGAAGAAATTATCGGAATTGACATAGCTATAATTATTACCTTGCCTCCAATATCTACTTTTGCACCTATTGCTCCTTCTCCTGAATCTTTACAAATACTTACTGCAAATTCTGTTAAAAATGCTATTCCTGTAATTTTAATAAGTATTTTTAAAAATTCCTGACTACCATTCATTTTATTAGCTAAATTATTTAAAAGTGATATTATTCCTGTAAGTTTGTCCATAAGTAAAAAAAGTATAAGTGCACTTGCAATCAAAGATATGTATACAGCAAATTCTGGTTTATATTGTTTTATTATTATTATCATTATAACTGCTGATATTGCAATTCCTATTATCTTAATTATTTCCATAATAAAATTCATTTCCTCCTTAGCTTTTCAAAAATACTTTGTAATTGCTTTTATTTTTTGAAATTTGCTTAGGCATTTAGTACTCTTACCATAACGTTTATAAATCAAATATGGTTCTAACTGTATTAAATAATGTACTTATCTCTTGAATTACCATAGTAAGAACAATAACAAGTCCTGCAAGTGTTGTCATCATTGCTTGGTCTTCTCTCCCTGCACGAACCAGTACCTGATGTAATACCGCAACTAATATTCCAATTGCAGCTATTTTAAATAGTAAATCAATATCCAAAATTTTCGCCTCCCATTCTTAAATTAAAGCTAATATTTTTATATAAGAATTATTACTATGGCAAGTCCTACTATTATTCCTAGATTTTTATACAATTTTTCATTCTTTTTGTCTTCTTCCTCTGCTTTTTGAATTTGAATATCTATGTATCTTTTCATTAATTCTATTTCACTAAGTTGGCCTTCTACATTTGTTTTTCCAAGTAGTTTTTTAAAATTTTTTAATACATTTATGTCTTCATCATTCATAGATGTATTTGAATTAGTAAGTCCTAAGTTCCATGCTTCGCCTGCTGATAGTTCTTTCATATTCTCTTTTGTAACTAAAAAAATTTCTCCTATGGAATCATCAAATTCTTTTGCAATATCATCGAATATTTGTGGAAGCGGTTCATAAGCATATTTTATTTTTGTTTCTAGTATATTTAAAATATTACGCATAGTTTTCAAATCTTTAACTCTGCATTTAAACTTATTTGCCATTGACAGGCCTAAAATCGTTGATATAGCCAAAATTAGTATTAATATAATACTTTTTATGAATAGCATATATAAAACCTCTCTAAACCCAAAATTTTACATTTAGTCCATATAATATATATATTCACTTTTTTATTTTTTAGAACAACTTTCATGGATAAAATCCATCGTACATTGACATTATGCTGATTTTATGGTATTATATATTAAATACCCGTGAAAGGAGTGTCTCAATGAAGATTCGGGTAGATGAATTTGCGCTTTCCGCGTGGGAATCGCATTTTGGGGACATTGTTGCCCGTTCTGTCGAGCTTGGTCAAAGACTGTTCTCTCAGTACGAAGGACAGTTTGGCGGTGAAATCCTTATCTCTTTAGTAAACATGGCATCCGATTTTGATGAGAAACATTTCTCGTCAGATGCAAAGCTAAAGGTATACTATAAGTACCCAAAGTATATCCAAGATCGGATTTACACCGCGCCGATGGTAACATTGGTGGCTTACCGTCCCTGAAAAAAAAGGGTAATGTGGAGCTGTTTCTTTGGCTTCATATTACCCTTTTAATTATAATAAATTTTTGAAATTTTACCCTTCCCCTTATCATCTAAAAAAATAATTCTCTCGAATAACCCTAAATCCAGAATTTTTCTAAATATTGGATTTTCTTTTAGATTTTCTAATGTTCTTCCATGTGAAGTAAATATTCCTTTAACACCCGAGCACATTGCATATTTTATTGCTTTAAAATCCAATTCATTTCCTATTTCATCTGCGACAACAACTTTTGGTGCCATACTTCTAACTACCATTTCTATACCAATATTCTTAGGAATATTAGCTAATATATCTGTTCTTATTCCTAAATCATTTTCTGCTTTTCCTTTATACATTGCTGATATTTCATTTCTTTCATCAACAAGGCTAATATTTATTCCGTTTAAAATTAATTTCTTCAATGCCATTGCTAAGTTTTTTTATTATGTCTTTCAAAATTGTTGTTTTACCTGTACCAGGTGCACCTACTATTAAAGTATTGTATATGCAATTATTATTTATATCTAAAATGTGTTTCAATACGTCAAGAGAGACATTTTCTATTTGCCTTGCTAATCTAAAGTTTAAGCTATATATATGTGATATATTTTTAACTTTTCCGTTTTCTAATACAACATCGCCACTTATTCCTACCCTATGTCCTCCTTGTATTGTTATATAGCCGGTTACATATTTCATTTTGAAAAGCATAAATTGAATTATCACATATAAGCTCTAAAGTTCTAATTACATCTTCTCCGAGTTACCTTATATTCTAAGATTTCTTCTTCATTAGAAAATCGTAAAATTATTGGCTTATTCACTCTTAATCGTATTTCCTCAAGATGTTTAAGTTTATCATTTAGATTTATCGAAATTATATTTGAAATATTATTTGGGAAAAAATTTAATATAGATGTCATAAAAAATTCCTTCTTCTTTTGTTTCTCATTATATATTATATGAGATTAAGGAATAAGTTAGAACTAGGTATACAAAAAAGGAGCACATTATAATGCACTCCATAACTATTATTCTATTTAATATATCTTCACATAGTTTTCTTTTACTGGTCCAATAAATGTAAATCTATTGCCCCTTAAGTCATTCGTGGTCAGAGCTACTTTACATAAAGCACAACGCGGAACCCGAAGTGGAGGTCAGTTTCAGCTGTAGCATGGCCGCCATTACGGATGCACGCTGGATCAGTTGCACTACTATAACTATAGAAGTTACCACCGCGCAAAACAGCGAACGTTTGTTCGGTACTATCATGTTTTCCTGTCTCTGTCGTCCACTCGTACATATTTCCTCCCATATCATATATATTCTTTACTGCAAAATTATCTGTTATTTATAACTTTAAAATAACAAACATTATAACTACATAAATTTAAGAAATTATCGTATAAAAATAACAATTAT
>CANQLH010000005.1 GCA_947624655.1 uncultured Clostridia bacterium
TTATCCTGAGCCAGGATCAAACTCTCAAATTATTTTCACATGAAAAACTCTTCGTTTTTGATGTGAAACCGTTTTTTGTATTTTTTCTTAGCTCATTTTATTTCTTTCATTATTTTTACTTCATGTACTTTTCGTGCATTTCCGCTTGGTTTCTTAAAGGATTTTTTGTTTACTTTTCAATGTACTTTTTCCGTTCCTTGAATGT
Source organism: uncultured Clostridia bacterium (assembly GCA_947624655.1). Classification (GTDB taxonomy): domain Bacteria; phylum Bacillota; class Clostridia; order TANB77; family CAG-508; genus JAAWPK01. Next base: position 206 of record CANQLH010000005.1, read on the forward strand.
AAGGAACTTTTTAATTATACACTTTATAGAAACAATTGTCAACACTTTTTTTGAAATTTTTTTGAAAATTTTTTAAGTGTTTTTAGGACAAAAGAAAAACTAGTAAATTGACTGCATTTTTCTTATTTGTACACCTAAAATATTACTAGTTTGTATATTAATTTGATATACACTTTTTAATATGTTTTCTCGTTTCGTTTAGTGTAATATTATGATAACATAATTAGTTTTCACTGTCAATACTTTTTTCAAAAATTTTTCAGGAATTTTTTACTAATTTAAAATTTATTAAATACATGCATTTTTATTCATAACTATAATGATATTATTATATGTAAAACATATATAAAGTTGACAAAGAAGTCCAAATAAATTTATATTATATTATATTATCTCTTTATCTCTCGTCTCTTAACATTTTTGGAGGTGTTAATTCAGAGTTTTTGCTAGCAAATCTTTCTTTTGCTACTTCTTGTATCTTAGGTATATTATTTTTTGTTTTTTCATCTAACAAATCTTCAAAAAACCAACCATAAATAAAACATCTTTTTATTTCAGTTTTAAAATCTTGAACTGTTCCCCTAAAACCTGCTAACATCCTCGATGGGCATTGTTTAGGATTAGCTTTTTTCTCTCCTTCTCCAAATCTTCTTTGCATTTCCTTATGAGTTAATACATTTTCTAATGGTATATTATGTTTTAACATTAATGTTGCAATTAATTTTGCTTGATTATGTGTTGCATATTCATAATTAATTCCTTCACAAATTAGTCTTTCAACTGATATACTATTTGTATTTCCAAATTTAGTTCCTGTATGTTCAGTAGCTACATCATCTGGAATAAACTGACATACTTCTTTATCTCCTACTACATAGTGAAATCCTACACTTCTACCTATTTTTCCATATTGTTTTACCATATTTGCATAATGCTCCATATTGTATGTTATTGGAGATTTTCCTGTTCCTAAAGATACCTCATGAATGACAATGTAAGTAGGATTTTGTAAGCCTATACGGTTTGTAGAATCTTCATCAATTATTCTGTTTGTAACTTTGATTTTAGCATCTTCTACTGGATTTGGTCTTTTATATAAATGTCTTTTTTTATTCATATTTTTATTTTCCTTTCCAACATATTTCTAAGTATGAAGTTTCTATATCTTTTATATTTAATTTATAGAAACTTCCTATACTTTTTTATTATAACACATTTTTTGCACAAAATATATAAGAAAAGTGGCTACGCCACATGTGCATTTTGCTCCGCAAATATGCACAGTCCAAGGTAACTTAACCTTGTTGTATAGGAAAAATCGAAGATTTTTCCTATACAACAAAAAAGGTTCAAAAATGAACCTTTTTATATATTTTTATTTATTTAATCCTTTATTTTTTCTTAAAAAAGATGGTATGTCTAAATCTTGCGAATTTGAGCTTGTACTTTCTGATGATGTAGGTACAGATGTAATTTTCTTATCCCAAGCTTTTGATACTATCTGGTCAACTCCAATGCTTGAAAGTGGTTTGTCCTTTTCAAATCCTGTTGCAATTACTGTTATAACGATTTCATCACCTAAGTCTTCATCTATTGCTGTACCAAAGATAATGTTTGCTTCTGGATCAACGCTTCTTTGAACAAGCTCTGCAGCTGTATTAATTTCTTGTAATCCTATACTGCTTGAACCAGTAATATTTATAATTACACCCCTAGCTCCTTCTATTGATGTTTCTAATAATGGGCTTTGAATAGCTTGTTTTGCTGCATCTTCTGCTCTGTTTTCTCCTGTTGCTCTTCCTATTCCCATATGTGCCATTCCTGTATTTAACATTATTGTTTTAACATCTGCGAAATCTAGGTTAACAAGTCCAGGGTTTGCAATTAAATCTGATATACCTTGTACACCTTGTCTTAAAACATCATCAGCCATAATAAAAGCGTCTACCATTGATGTCTTTCTGTCTATTATTTGTAATAATTTATCGTTTGGTATTACTACTAGGGCATCTACTTTAGTTTTTAAGCTTTCTATTCCTCTTTCAGCTTGAGATAATCTTTTCTTTCCTTCAAATGTGAATGGTTTTGTTACAACTCCTATTGTAAGTATTCCCATTTCCTTTGCAGCACTAGCAACTACGGGAGCTGCTCCTGTTCCAGTTCCTCCTCCCATACCTGCTGTAACAAAGACCATATCAGCTCCTCTTAAAGATTCAGCAATTTCTGTTTTATTTTCTTCTGCAGATTGAGCTCCAATGTCTGGATTTGCACCAGCTCCTAATCCTCTAGTAATTTTTTCTCCAATTTGTATTTTTGTACTTGCATTTGAAGTCTTTAAAGCTTGCCTATCTGTATTTACTGAAATAAATTCAACACCTTTTATTCCACTTGCTATCATTCTATTTACAGCGTTATTTCCTGCTCCTCCAACGCCTATAACCTTTATAATAGCATTTTCATCCATAGATTTATCCATTTCGTCATACCCTAACATACTCTTGTTCCTCCCTTAATTATATTAACTATAAAAAAATTCCTTAATTCTTTCAATTATCATTTTAAAGATGCTTTCATCGCTTGTAACATCTATTGTACTTGCCACTGTCTTTGCAAAAGGCTTTGCAGCAATATATCTAACTAAAGCATAAGATGTTCTAAAGCTTGGTTTAATTGTACTAACCAATCTTCCTGTTGATATTTTAACAGGTATATTTAATGCAATTTTTCCTGCGACATCGCTTTTATTTATATTAATTATCCCTTGCCCAGTAAGTATTACATTATTTATTCTCTGTTTTATGCCTTGGTTAATTATATCCTTATTTATAAGAGAAAACATTTCCTCTATTCTTGCTTCAATTATTTCTATAAGTTCAGAGCTCTTAATTGTCTTGTTCTTTGAATCGCCTTTATATGTATTCAAATATATATCATTATCGTTGTCAATAAATGATTTTAATGCTAATCCATATTGTCTTTTTAACTTGTCCGCTTCTTCTTCAGAAATATTAAGTACAAGTTCTATATCTCTTCTTATTGTGTCTCCCCCAAGCGGTATCGTATTTGTGTATATAAATTTGTTTGCTTCAAAAACTCCAATTTCTATATTCCCAGCTCCAATGTCTAAAAGCATTACGTTATCATTTAATTCATTTCTATCTAATACTAAATTTCTTTCTGCTAGAGTAATCGGAACCATTCCATCTAACTCTAAACCTGATTTTTTTAATATTGATGACATCTTTTTCATATAATCTTTATCGATTAATATGATTTGAGCTTGTAAAGTAAAACTTGCGCTTAAGCATCCTACTGGATCTTGGACATTTTCCCCATTATCTAATATGAAGCATTCAGGAACAATATCTATAATTGTTTTGCCTTCTGGGATTTCTATGTCTTTTACTTGCATTATACTTGCACCAACATCTTTTACCGATATTCCTGCATATTTGTCCTTTACTTCCTTTATAATACTATTTTGTACAATAGTAATATATTTTCCAGGAACTGTAATATAAGCAGAGTGTATCTTCAAATTGGCTTCATCTTCAGCATCTTGAATTGTTTTGGCTATTGATAAACTTATTTCATCTTCATCTACTATTTTCCCCTTCTGAATTCCCTTGCACTTACATTTTGTAGAAGAGATAATTTCTATTTGATTAAAATTATTAACTTCTCCAACAATAGCAGATACTTTAGAAGTCCCAATATCTAAGCCAACAATTATATCACCTATTGCCAATTTTAACTCCTCCATTTTTTTCAATTTTCTGTACTTAAGAATATAATATTTTAAAAAAAAAGTCAATAGAATTTGTAATATTTTTGTAATATTTTTGTAATATTTTTGTTATATGTCAGACGTAAAAAAAGCATGCTCTTTAGAAAAGAGCATTAGCCTTTTTCCCCTTATTTTTCCTTGATTTGCTCTTTCGTATCTTCCGCTTTTTTTGCTCTAATTTGTGTCCATTTTTCTAAATAAAATCTTCTTATTATTGTCAAATTATTAAACATTCTTCCTACAAAAACGACAATAGCTGCTAAATATATATCAACATTCAACTTATTTCCAAGAAAAGTAAGTAAAATCGACAAAATTGCATTTCCAAAAAATCCTGAAACAAATATTTTAAAATCAAAATTGTTTTTTAATGTAGCTGTTATTCCACCAAAGACTGAATCTAAAGCCGCAATAATTGAAATTGCTAAATAATCTGAGTATATGTATGAGATTGTTGGTGCATTTACCCCTAAAATTACACCTAATAAACATCCTATAATTATTGCTAATACTATCATTTATTACCCTCCTCTTTTTTTACATATTTTAATGTCAATTCCCCTTCATATTTATTTATTTTCAAATCTTCTTTAGTTTCAATCCCTATTTTAAAATTACGTAATGTAAAAGAATCAAGAAATCCTCCTTTTATCTTCAAAGCAGATTCTAGATACTTAATATCTCCTATTGCTTTTATTACAAATGGAGATGTTTTTCTTTGTCCATTTACGTGTATAAATGGAGCTGCAACATCAAATATATCAGTCCTTGAAATAATCCTTTCATCATTTACAGATATTGCCTCTGCTCCTGCAAGTTTTAGTTCATTAACAAGCTCTATAATATCACTTGCACTTACAATTGCAGACTCTCCCTCGTCATATATTATATTGTTTTCCATTGTTACTACTATGCCCTCTCCAACAACATCTGTATAGCCAAGTAACATTTTTGCCTGTTTTACTTCTTCTTCTAAAAGTTCTATTGCATCTTCTTCGGTTTTTTCATCTTTCTTATATTCATCTATTTTTTCCTTTGCTTCAACTATCTTTTCATTGGTTTCTTCATATCTTGCCTTATAGCTCGTAAGTAATTCTTTAAGTTCTGTTTCTCTTAAAAATTCTACTTCTTCTCTGTCATCATCACTTGCTATACTAATTTGTATTAGCATTACATAAATCATCATAAAGCTCATTATACCAATTGTTATTGCAACAGCTATTTTACTTTTAGTCATATATACTTATCATTCCTTCCTAAAGTTTAAATTTTGATTTTTAATTTATTCTGCATTTTTCATATATTTAGAAGGTAAAGTTCCTGAAAACTTTGGAACTGTAATATTATTTGATTTTACAGTTTCTACAATGGTTCCTCCTTGTCTCATTAGTTCTATATATCCTCCTGTCCTTTCGATACTATATAAACTTTCTGGATTGCCTATGGCTCTAATCTCAAAAGGAGAATTTAATTTTATCCCATTTATTGTAATAACTGTTCCACTACATGTAATTGCAGTTGTAGATACAAGTCTTTGTCCATTTATTGAAATTGCTTCTGCTCCTGCATTATAAAGTTCATTAACAACTGAAATAAGATCTTCATCATGTACAACATAACTATTTATATCTTCTTCAATAGATAATCCTTCAGATGTGACATTATTATTATCTGAAAGTGTAACAATTACTCCGCTTCCTGTAAGTTCTGTAAGTCCAAGTAATTTATTAATATTGCTAAGTTCTTCTTCAAGTTCTGTTCCTCTACCATTTTCTTGAGTTGCCTCTAATCTTACTTTTTCTAGTTCTTCTTCTGTTTCTTCTAGCGTTTTATATAGTGACTCACTATTTTCTTTCCATCTTAGCACTTCATCTTTTAACCCTTGCTCTGCATATGAAGTTCCTACAATTTTTGTTGCTTCTTTAATAGTATTAAGCTGAACTACTATTGCAGATGTTAAGAGAACACACATAACTCCTATTGCAATTGCAATTTGTTTTTTGTCATTCATTACCTGCCACATTCCTTTCTTTTCATAAATAATCTTTACAAATTATTCTTTTGCATCCTGTGTAGTAGGTGAAAAATATACATTTTCTGTATTTAGATGTATTACTCCACTCGTACCTTTGTTAAGCTCTATAAGTTCTTTTATCCATAACATTTTTGTACTTAAATCTGATACATCTCCTAATATTACTTGTTTATTTTCCTCCTTAAATTCTAATATATAGTTATTACTATCTGATATATCTATTGAATAAATTTTTGCGTCTATGCTATTATTTTTTAAACCATCTGTAATTTTTATTAAGTCATTAAACTTTGATATATCTTCATCTAATAGTCTACTGCCTATTTTCTTATTTTCTAAATCTGTTGATATTCCATTTAATATAACTAAATCTAATGGTGTTTGGTTCATTTCTAATAGATAACCATTCTTATCTATATAAATATACATTCCATTTTTTTCTATCATATATCTTGGTTTTCTTTCTGTAACACTTATTACAACCGTTCCTGGATATTCTCTTCTTATTTTTACACTTTCAACATAGCTTTCATTTTTTATTAATTCTTTGGCTCTGTCTTTTCTTAGCTTAAATATGTTTTCTCCTTTTTTTATTTCGGACAAAGCAATATATGTATCTGCACTAATCTTTTTAGCATTCTCTACTTTTATTTCTGTGATATTAAATACTGGAGATACAAACAAAAAGAATAATATACCTACTATTATCACAATCGTTAATATAAGCTTAACTAATGCAATTAAAATCTTTTTTATTCTTGTGTATTTGCTATTTTTTTTACTTGTCTTTGGTTTTTGCTTTTTATTTGTATTGCTTTTTACTTTTGGAGTTTGTTTAGAATTATTAGTAGCTTTAACTTTTTTCTGCTTTGCTGGATGCTTGTCCTTTTTAAGTCTAACGTTATATCCAATTATAACTTCATCATCCATATTGTATTTTTTATTTTCTTTTTTCCTTGCCACTTATTCTTCTCCCTCCTTCTTTTGTACTTTTTTCTTAGAGAGCTAATATAGCTCCCTAAGACTTAAATATCCTTTAACTCAATCTTTGCTCCTAATGAGCTAAGCTTTTTCTCAAGATTTTCGTATCCACGTAAAATATATTTTGCATTATTTACAACTGTCGTACCTCTAGCTATAAGTCCTGCAAGCACTAAGCTTGCTCCTCCTCTCAAATCTCCTGCATCTACATTTGCTCCATATAACCTCCTTGTTCCCTTTATAATGCAAATCTTACCTTCTACTGTAACTTTAGCTCCCATTTTTCTTAATTCATTTACATATTTGTATCTATTTTCAAATATGTTTTCAATTATCAATGATGTACCCTTGGCAGTAGTAAGAATACTTGCAAAAACTGATTGCATATCAGTTGGAAATCCTGGATATGGTAATGTTTTTATTTCTACATTTTTTAATCTTTTTGGTGCTTCTAATATTATACTATCTTTATTTGTTTTTATAAAGCATCCACATTCTTCAAGTTTATGAAGAACTGGAGTCAAATGTTCTGGAATTACTTTAGTAAGTTTTAACTTTCCTCCTGTTTGTGCAACTGCACAAAGTAATGTTCCTGCTTCAATTCTATCAGGCATAACATTGTAACTTACATCTTTAAGTTTCTTTACGCCTGTTATTTTTATTTGATTGCTACCAGCTCCTTCTATTTTTGCTCCCATCTTATTAAGCATATTTTGCAAATCAACAATTTCTGGCTCCATGGCTGCATTTTTTATAACTGTTACACCCTCTGCTAAACTCGCAACTAGCATTATATTCTCAGTCGCACCAACACTTGGAAAATCCAAATGTATTTCTGCTGGAATTATTTTGTCAGTTTCACACTTTATACAACCTGCTTCTTCTTTTATATTTATTCCAAGAATTTTAAATGCTTTTAAATGCAAGTCTATTGGTCTTGCCCCAATGTCACATCCTCCCGGATATGAAAATTTAGCTTTATTAAGTCTTCCGAATTATTGCTCCAACTATTATAACTGATGACCTCATTTGCCTCATTAATTCATCTGGTATTTCACAATTTATTATATTTTTTGAATCAATTATTATTTTACCATTATTCTTACTAATTTTGCAACCCAATCTTTTAAGAATTTCAAACATCATTTGTGTATCATGTATGTTGGGTACATTATATAACTTAGTTATCCCACCATTTAAAATACTTGCAGCAATTATAGGAAGTGATGCATTTTTGGAGCCAGATGCATAAGTTTCTCCTTCAAGTCTTCTTCCTCCATTTATTATGTAAGAATACATTACTTTCACCTTCCTTTATGTAAATATATTATGCTTTAATTTACGTAATTGTGATTTCGTGTATCTTTATATGGAAAATAATATTCTTATGTCAAAAATTATTTTTAAATTACTAATCTATTAATCTTCGATTTAACATAAGCTTCCAACTTTTGCATAAACTCTTCTGCCTGAATTTCTTTTTTAGCCACCATATCAAGACCTTTTTCCCAGCTTGCTGTAAGCTTTGGATTAAGCATATCTGGCATCGAATTTCTTACTACATCATATATAAGCTCTCCCTTTTCTGTTGGAGTTATTATTTGAGTTTTATTATTAATTGCAATATAGTTTATTTTCTCTAATTTTTTCATAATTTCTGCTCTTGTTGCACTTGTCCCAATTCCTGCCCCCTTTATCTGCTCTCTTAATTGTTCATCTTCTATAAGTTTTCCTGCGTTTTCCATTGCAAGAATCATTGACCCAGAATTATATCTGCTAGGTGGAGATGTCTCTGATGCTTTCGTTTCGAAATTCTTAATCTCAATTTCTTCTCCCTTTTTAAGCGAATTCAATATGATTAAATCAGCTGCTTCTTCATCATCTTCTTTTTTATCTGACTTTTGCTTCAAAATTTCTAAATACCCTTGCTTTACACAAACTTTTCCGCTTGTACTAAATTCTTCATTATCAATTACAACTGTTACATTTATCTTATTAAATTCAGCAGGTGGATAGAATATTGCAAGAAATCTTTTAACGATTATTTTGTATACTTGTTTTTGTAATTCTTGTAATTTATCATAATTTTCATAGCCTTCTCCAGTAGGTATAATTGCATAGTGGTCTGTTATCTTGCTATCATTTACATACTTAGACTTTACAATATTTGTTGAATACTTTTCTTCCGCCATTTTTTTGATATATCCTTGCACTTCGTCATCTTTAAATCCTTTAGCAATTCCATTTAAGTTTTTAGTAATAACTTTTGCAACAGCTGTCGAAAGTACCCTTGCATCAGTTCTTGGATAAGTCACAAGCTTTTTTTCATATAATTCCTGAATAATAGCTAAGGTTTCATCTGGCTTAATCTTAAATCTTTTTGTACATTCATTTTGAATTTCAGCAAGGTTAAACAATAGTGGTGCGTTTTCTTTAGATTTTGTTTTTTTAACTTCTAATATTTTTGCCTTTTTTCCTTCAAATGAAGTAATAAAGTCCTTTGCATCATTTTCTTTTTTAAAGCCACTATCATTGTATAATTTTGGAGAATTAAACATAACTGATTTCTCGCTTACTTTCCATTCTGCTTTAAAAGTATTTTCTTTTCCAAACTCTCCTATAACTTTGTAATATGGAGTTTTAACAAAATTACGTATTTCTCTTTCTCTTGATACAACCATTCCAAGAACACATGTCATAACTCTGCCAACTGATATAGAAATTTTTTCTTCATTAATTTGCTTTGCAAGTCGTCTTCCATATATGATAGACAAAAGCCTTGAGAAATTAATACCTATAAGATAATCTTCTTTTGCTCTAAGATATGCAGAATCAGAGAGACTATCATACTCAGATAAATCCTTTGCCTCTTTAATCCCTCTTTTAATTTCCTCTTCTGTTTGAGAGTCAATCCATACTCTCTTTCTTATCTTATCTTTAACCCCAACCTCTTGCTCTACAAGTCTATATATATATTCTCCTTCACGCCCAGAGTCGGTAGACACATATATTGTATCTACATCCTCTCTTAAAAGTAATCCTTTTATTATATTAAATTGCTTTTCTACACTTGGAATTACCTCATATTTATATTCTTTTGGGAAAAATGGAAGAGTATCTAATCTCCAGAATTTTAGTTTTTCATCATATTTTTCTGGGTATGACATAGTAACCAAGTGTCCTACACACCAGGTTATTATCCAGTCATCTGACTCCAAATATCCATTTTTATTTGCTCCATTTATACCAAGTACCTTTGCAAACTCTCTTGCAACTGAAGGCTTTTCAGTAATTAATATTTTTTTTGCCATTGTTTTTCCTTTTTCGTTTATTTTTCAAGGCATATTATATACTATTTTTCAGAATTTTAAAATACATTTTGAAAAAATGTGTGAAAAATTAAAGAAAGTCTAGCTACACCGGGGTCTTCCCGTAAAGCTAGACTTTTTATTGTATTTGGTGGTTGTAATTAGGTCCGTGTAGAACTACTAAACAGCTTTTTGTAGATGGATTTAAACCATTTTGGCTGTAACTTTTCACGTACTTCTGTCTGGGATATTTTTTTCTATCATAAAGTGATAATATTGTCACCATGTCAAATACCGAAGTGGGTAAGTCGCGATAGTAAAATCTGACACGACGGTTTTGGGCATTCAGTTGTACGTAATGACCCACGGGTCATTTTCCTCACCAGTGCCTATGTCCCCGAAATGGCATTTTTGAAGCGGGACTGTAACGATAGGTCTTAGACCTGAGTGCTGCGTATATGGCGTATCCGCAGAGGAATAGAGGCGGGAAGCACTTGTGCCCGTATGTCCGACCTTGCAAGACACCGAAATGTTGCCGTAGGGCTAACGGCCCCTACGAATCTGGTTGCCACCCAATACGGCTCCAAGTAAGAGCTGTACATGCCGCGGGAGTAGCTCAGTAGAATTTCGTAAGGTTCTGAAAAACCATATGACTCATAGAAAGATAGGTTGTAGTACGATTCATTGACCGTTAGCGTAGATCCCTGCGTTCGTCCAATATATGTATTATTCTGTTCACTCCTATCCAGGTCCGGCGTCTCAGTTCCACTACCTACGTTCTGCCCACGCTCGTGAGGAAATATATTCGGGTAATAAGCATACCATGAGTATTCGATGTTGAGCACTCGCCCGTAAGTTGGGCAGCTCGTAGGATCATAATCCGTCACCTTCTCTATATCCTTTAGATTCAGGCTTCTTGCTTGGGTCCCATATGTTGTACTACTATACATTGTTCTACATGCTTCATTTAATAAATATACTGCGTTGTTGTAGCCGTTGGCGCCACGTAAGTAAAAGTCACAATTCACCGTAGATGCGGAGACTAACTCTACACTCTCTGGAGTCAAGCTATAGATTCTCCAATGTACGGTTGAGTCAGTAGAAAAGTCTTGATCCCCCGTATAGCCCGTATACGCGGCGACCGCGGTATAGTTTTCGGTATCAGGGTGGTAATCTATATAATCTCCGATTTTAGGTTCTGGTCTTACTGTTGCCTGTGTGGTTATTGTCCCATCTGTCTTTTGGTTTCCTGCATCATCTGTTACTATTACCTTTAAGTTGTATGTTGTTCCTGGTTCTAGGTTATTATATGTATGTGTAGCCAATGTATCCGTTGTTTTAACTATACTTCCATGTGGCTTATAGCTCGTCTCTGTGTCTTTTTTGTATTGGAACTCATAACTTGCGACTCCTGATATTGTATCTTCTCCCTCCGCTGTTACTGATATCGTCGTTTGGTCACTGTCTGTTACTGTTAAATTTGCTTTCGTTGGTTTCGTTACGTCACGCTTTACTGTGGCTGTTGCTTCTGCTGTTGATTTGTTTCCTGCTTTATCTATTGTTTTTGCTTTAATTACTGTTGTTCCATCTGTATTTACTGTTATTGGTATCATTACTACTTCTGCGTCTGTTGTTGTATTTATAATGCTTGCTCCATCTTTTGTTACTATGTATTCTATCTGCCATGGTCCCGAATGTGAGTCTTTTCCTGTTGCTGATATTGTTGCTGTTATATCTCCTGTTTTATACCATCCATTTGAACCATTTGGGTTTGGTGGATTTAGTGTTATTGTTGGAGCTGTTGGTAGTGCATTATCTTTGTTTACTACGTTATTTTTTGCTACTCCTGATAAGTTTCCTGCTTTATCTACTGTCTGGGCTGTTATTGTCGTTGTTCCGTTATTTGATATTGTAAATGTTACTGGTGATTTTACGTTTGTTCCACTAAAGTTTGTATGTGCTCCTTTGCTTGAGTATGTTATTCCTGATGTTCCTGATATTTCATTTGCTCCTGCTGTATCTGTGCCTTCCGTTATTGTTACTTCTACATTTTGTTTGTACCATCCATTTGTTGTTGCTCCTCCTGATAGTGCTATTACTGGTACTGCCGGTGCTTTTGTATCTAGTTTTATTATTTTATTTACTGTTTCTGATACATTTCCTGCATTGTCTTCTGTGTATGCATATATTGTTGTTTTTCCTTCTTCTGTTATCGTAAAGCCTGCGGAGCCTGTTGTAGATATTTGGTCTGTCAACACTTTGCTTCCTTCTGCTGAATAATGTATTTTTGCTGTTTCTGACACTTGATTTACTCCTGCTTGTTTTACGTCTGTTCCTGCTGTTATCGTTACTGTTATTGGTCCTGAGTTGTACCATGTTGTATCTATTGTGCTTTGTACTCCTCCTGTTATATTTATCGCTGGTACATTTGGTTTTGTACTATCTATTTTTATTTGTACTTCTTTGCATTTCTCTGATACATTTCCTGCATTGTCTACTGTCTGAGCTGTTATTGTTGTTATTCCGTCTTGCGTTATGTTTTCTTGGATACCTGATTGTACTGGATTTGTTACTGTTTTAGTCATTGCTCCTGTTATTTCGTATATTACTCCTTTTGTTTCTGATATATCTGTTACTCCGTCTTTTTTTACGTCTTCTCCAGCATTTATTGTAACTGTTACTGGTCCTTTTTTATACCAACCATTTAAACCATCTGTTCCTCCTGTTACATTTATTGTTGGTACTTCTGGTGCTGTTTTATCTAGCTTTATTTCTTTTGTACTTTCTTCTGTTATGTTTCCTCCTATTCCTGTTCCAAATGCTATTACGTTACTTATTCCTTCTTCTGTTGCTTTGAATGTTGTTATTCTTCCTGGTTCTGTCCTTTGTGTTAATTCGTTTGCTCCTTCTACTCTATATGTTATGCTCGCTAAGTCTGATTTATCGTCTGTACTACTATCTCTTATTGTTACGTCTACATCTCCTCTATACCATCCATTTGTCTCATCATATGAACAAGCTAATTCTATTGTTGGTGGTAGTACTTCTCCTTTGGTTGTAACTTGCATATTTGTGCTTATTCTTTTGTTTCCTGCTTCATCTTCTGCTTCTACATATACTATATATGTTTGTTTTGGTTCTAGCTCTCCTATTGTTCCTTTTCCATCTTTACTACTTCCCTTTAATATTTCTTCTCCATTTAAGTTTACAAAAAATCTGTACATTACTACGCTTGAGTGTTCATCTGTTGTTGCTGCTGATATATCAAAGCTATGTGGACCTACGTTTGTATATGATACATTAAATGGTCTTGGTGGTTCATTGTCTTTTTTTACTGCTACTGTTTTTACATCTGATTTATTTCCTGCTTTGTCTTCTATTACTAATAATATTGTTGTTCTTCCGTTTCTTCTTACTGTCATTTTTCTGTCTTGACCTGATACATATGTCATTTCTTCTATACTTGGTATTTTATTACTTTTTATATCTTCTTCAGTTGGTACAAAGTAATAATATCCTGCAACTCCTGAGTTTGCATCTTCTGCTTTTTCTGCTGATACTATTACATCACTTATGAACCAGTCGTTGTTTCCTTTTTCTCCTTCTGCTTCTATTTTATCTATTCTTGGTTTTACATTATCATATTTTACATCTTGCGTTACATACTCTGACTCGTTTCCTGCTCCATCTTTTGTATATCCTGTTATAATTGTTCTTCCTGGATTTGTTATTGTTACTCTTGCTTCTTGTCCTGGTACACTTGTGTCTTCTTGCTGTGTTACTCCTCTTAACATATAGTGTACTTCTGTTACTGTTTGGTCTTCTGTACTTATTGTTACTTCTACTGGTATTCCATCTCCTCCATACCAGCCGTTTTTTATCTTTCCTTGTGATGTTATTTTTATTGTTGGTGCTCTTAATTTCATTGATACTCTTACAGTCGTATATGCTACTTTTCCTGAGTTTGCTGTTGCCTTTATTGTATATATTCCTGATTTACTTACTTTGAATGTTCCTGTATCTCCTTCGCTACTTCCTATTATCTCTCCTCCATATATTATTTCTATTTTCTCTATTCCTGTGTCTTTATCATATGCCTTTGCTTTTATACTTGTACTTTCTCTTTCATATTCTGCTTCTACTTCTGGGAATGACTCTCCATCACTTTTTCCTAATTCGTGTATATGTTTTTCTCCTGTCTCTTCATCATATTCTACTTGGAAATTATCTCCATCCTCTGTTTCTACTAATATATCATTTGGATTTCCGTCTTCATCTTTCCTTACCTCTGCCTTTTTTATCCAATCTTCTTTTTCAATCTCTTCTGCTAGTTTTTCTGTGGTTAGCTTTTCCCCTACTATGTCATATTTCAAGATAGTATCTTCTACCAATGCCTCTAGCCTTGACCTATTTTGCTCTGTCCCATATGTACCTGCTACTTCTTTACTTATATCTAGTATTCCTAATCTTCCTGTTATTGTTCCTATCGTAATTAACGCTAGTATGATTAATATGATTATCATTACTACTAACGCAACCATTGTTATACCTTTTTCATTTGTTTTTAATTCTTTCTTTTGATTTTCTTTTAAACTTTCTTTCATGGTCTTTTCCTCCCTCATATTCATTTGTTTCTTCTCTCCTTATGGTTAGAAACCTTTAATAGCTAAAAGACCAAACAAAAAATGCTATTTTTAGGTTTCTAACCATAAAGAGAGACTTTGTTACTTTTTTCTTACTCCACTCAGCAAGGATAAATATATTTATTTTTGAGTAACCGCGTAAGCGACCAACCGAAGCGTTAGCGAAGGGCGAATGGAGCAATCTACATTAAAACTTTCCTTTTGTAGATTGCGACACCAAGGTTACGATAAAATAAATATATTTCATCCTTGCGTAGCTCTTGTTCAAAATTGTGTTGAGTTTTATGCACAAAAATAAGACACAGCCGAAACATATCTGCATCCACAAATACATTCCTCCTGTGTCCTACTTACATAATTATATTCATTTTTCTTGCATGCTAAATAGCCACTAGCACTACATGTGTGTGTGTGTGTGTGTGTGTACAGCCTCAAGGCTTTCAGCGTTTGCTTGTTTTAGGTCTTTTTCTCTCATTCCTTTTCATCTTCCTTTTTTTATGCTTTTTTGACTTTTTTTTATTTTAACATTTTTATTTTTCATTTTCAATATATTTTTTATTACATTTATATTACATATTTGTTACAAAATATCATTTACAAAATTATCCCCTTAAAGTTTACTACTTTATGGGGACAATTTTATAATTTAACGTCTTCCAACTATATCTGACGAATAATAGTCTGAACTATCTTCTTCAGTTTCTTCTGTATTTATTTTTATATCTTTATATACTGGCAAACCTGTACCTGCAGGAATTAACTTTCCTATAATTACATTTTCCTTCAAGCCTATTAACGAATCTGTCTTACCTTTTATTGCAGCTTCTGTTAAAACTTTTGTTGTCTCTTGGAATGATGCAGCTGATAGGAAGCTTTCTGTTGCAAGTGATGCCTTAGTTATTCCAAGTAAAACTCTTGAACCAGTTGCTGGCCTTCCTCCATTCTCTACTGTTTCTTTATTGACATCTTCAAATTCATACATATCAACTAAAGAGCCACCAAAGAAACCTGTATCTCCTGGGTCTTGTACTTTAACTCTCTTAAGCATTTGTCTTCCAATTACTTCAATGTGTTTATCGTTAATATCAACACCTTGGTTTCTATATACTTTTTGTACTTCTTGTATTAAGTATTTATAAACTCCCTCTGGTCCATTAATTAGAAGAATTTCATTTGGATTGATTGAACCTTCTATTAATTGTGCTCCTGGTTCAATTTCATCTCCATCCTTTACTCTAAGCTTAGCACCAAATGGTATTACATAAGTTTTGCTATCATCTTTACCTCTTACAATAATCTCCTTTTTATTTCCTTCTTCTTTGATTTTTACCTTTCCTGCTATTTCTGAAATTATTGCAAGTCCCTTTGGTTTTCTTGCTTCAAATAACTCCTCTACTCTAGGAAGACCTTGTGTAATATCTCCTCCTGCAACTCCTCCCATGTGGAATGTACGCATTGTTAACTGTGTACCAGGCTCACCTATTGATTGAGCTGCAATTATTCCAACTGCCTCTCCAATATTAACCTTTGTACGTGTTGCAAGTCCCATACCATAGCACTTACTACATACACCATGTTCTGTTCTACATGTTAATGATGAACGTACTTTTACTTTTGTTATACCGCTATCAACTATTTTTTTAGCTATTTCATCATCAATCATTGTATCTACATCTGCAAGTATCTCACCTGTTTCTGGATGTACAATATTTTCTACTGGGTATCTTCCTTCAAGTCTTTCTTGTAACTTCTCTATTACTTGGTTTCCATCTTTTATGTCTTCTATTTCAATTCCTTCATGTGTTCCACAATCATCTTCTCTTACTATTATATCTTGGCTTACATCTACTAATCTTCTTGTTAAATATCCAGAGTCTGCTGTTCTTAAAGCTGTATCTGCTAGACCTTTTCTAGCACCATGTGATGATATAAAGTATTCAAGTGCATCTAGTCCCTCCCTAAAGCATGATTTAATAGGAATTTCAACTGTCTTACCTGAAGTATTTGCCATAAGTCCACGCATACCTGCAATTTGTCTTAACTGGTTCATATTTCCGTCTTGCTCCGGCTTTGTGCCATCATGTAGATTGGATTTAATTCATCAAAATTATCTTTCATTGCTTCTGTTACATCATCTGTAACTTTTTCCCAGATTTTAATTGTTGACTGATATCTTTCTTCATTTGTGATTAAACCACGTTTATATTGTTTTGTTACATTATCTACTTCTTCTTCTGCTTTTGCTAAAATATCTTTCTTTGCTTCTGGAACTCTAACATCAGCAACTGATACTGTGATTGCTCCTTTTGTTGAATATTTATATCCTATTGACTTGATATAGTCTAATACTTCTGCTGATTTGCTAAATCCATGTTTATTTATACATTTAGCAACTATTGTTCCAAGGTTTTTCTTTATTACAGGGAAGTCTATTTCTAGTTTAAGTAGATTTTCTTCCTTGCTTCTATCTACAAATCCAAGGTCTTGTGGAATTCCTTGATTATATATAACTCTTCCTACTGTTGTTTCTATTGTTTGTGTCTTCATTTCGCCATCAATTTCTTTTGTTCTTCTTATCTTAACTTTTGCATGTAGCTCTAAGTCTCCATTTTGATATGCAAGTAATGCTTCATCTTCATCTTTAAAGTACATTCCTTCTCCCTTTTCTCCGTCTACTTGCATTGTTAAATAATAACTTCCAAGAATCATATCCTGTGTTGGTACTGTAACTGGTTTACCATCTTGTGGTTTTAGTAAATTATTTACTGATAACATTAAATATCTTGCTTCTGCTTGTGCTTCTGGAGATAATGGAACGTGAACAGCCATCTGGTCTCCATCAAAGTCAGCGTTGAATGCTGTACAAACTAATGGATGTAATTTTATAGCTCTTCCTTCTACAAGGACTGGTTCAAATGCTTGTATACCAAGTCTGTGAAGTGTTGGAGCACGGTTTAGTAATACTGGATGATCCTTTATAACTTCTTCTAGTATATCCCATACCTCTGGTCTTAATTTTTCAACCATTCTTTTTGCATTCTTTATATTATGAGCTATGTTTCTTCCTACTAATTCTTTCATTACAAATGGTTTGAATAACTCTACTGCCATTTCTTTTGGTAAACCACATTGATATATTTTAAGCTCTGGTCCTACAACGATAACAGAACGTCCTGAATAGTCTACTCTCTTTCCTAATAGGTTTTGTCTGAATCTTCCTTGCTTTCCTTTTAGTAAGTCTGATAAAGATTTAAGTGGTCTGTTTCCAGCTCCTGTTACTGGTCTTCCACGTCTTCCATTATCTATAAGAGCATCTACTGATTCTTGTAACATTCTCTTTTCGTTTCTAACTATTATTTCTGGAGCGCCAAGTTCTAGTAGTCTTCTTAATCTGTTGTTTCTGTTTATTACTCTTCTATATAAATCGTTTAAATCTGATGTTGCAAATCTACCACCATCTAGTTGTACCATTGGTCTTAAATCAGGTGGAATTACTGGTATAACATTCATTATAGTCCATTCTGGTCTATTTCCTGATATTCTAAATGATTCAACAGTATCTAGTCTTTTTGCTATTTTCATTCTTTTTTGTTCACTGGATTTTTCGATTTCTTTTTTTAGTTTTGCAGATAATTTATCTAAATCAATTTCTTCAAGTAACTTTCTAATTGCAGCAGCTCCCATTTCTGCTTTAAATGAGCCTCTTCCATATTTTTCTACTGCTTCTCCGTATTCTTTTTCATTTAATACTTGACCTTTGATTAAATCTGATTTTCCCTTATCTGTAACAATATATGAAGCAAAATATATTACTTTTTCTATACTTCTTGGAGATATATCTAATAGTAATGCTATTCTGCTTGGTATTCCTTTAAAATACCATATGTGTGCAACTGGTGCTGCAAGCTCAATGTGGCCCATTCTCTCTCTTCTAACTTTTGACTTTGTAACTTCTACACCACATCTGTCACAAACTATTCCTTTATATCTAACTCTTTTATATTTACCACAGTGACATTCCCAGTCTTTTACTGGACCAAATATTCTTTCACAGAATAGTCCATCTTTTTCTGGTTTTAGTGTTCTGTAATTTATTGTTTCAGGCTTTTTAACTTCGCCTTTTGACCATTCTCTTATTTTCTCATCAGATGCAAGTCCTATTTTTAATTTATCAAACAATTCTAATTCGTCCACTTATATAGACCTCCTTATTCATTTATATCTTCATTGTTTTCGATATTTTCTTCAGCTAAGTCATTGTCAAAGATTTCTTCGCTGTCTATGATTTCGTCATCTAAAAGCTCATCGTCTAAAATGTCGTCATCTAATACATCTTCTTGGTCAAATATATCGTCTTCTTCTTCCTCATCAAAGTTTTCGTCTGTATCTTCTTTTAGATCCTCCTCATACATTGAACCAAAATCATTATCGTCTAGTTTTAACTTTTCTCTTTGTTCTCTTTCTAGGTTGAAGTCAATTCCTTCCTCTATATTCTCTTTAAGCTCTAGTTCTTTGTTGTCTTTAGAATATAGCCTTACATCTAATCCTAAGCTTTGTAATTCTTTTATTAATACTTTAAATCCTGCTGGAACTCCTGGCTCTGGAATATTTTCGCCTTTTACTATTGCTTCGTATGTCTTTATTCTTCCTACTACATCATCTGATTTAACTGTTAGCATTTCTTGAAGTGTATGTGATGCTCCATAAGCTTCTAGTGCCCAAACTTCCATCTCTCCAAATCTCTGTCCACCAAATTGTGCTTTACCTCCTAAAGGTTGTTGTGTTACTAATGAGTATGGTCCAGTTGAACGAGCATGGATTTTGTCATCTACTAAGTGGTGCAATTTTAACATATACATTACACCAACTGTAATTGGTTTGTCGAAAGGATCTCCTGTTCTTCCATCATATAGTATTGTCTTACCGTTTGGTTGTCTTCCGGCTTTTTTTAATAGTTCAACTATTTCTTCTTCTGTTGCACCATCAAATACTGGTGTTGCAACTTTATATCCTAATTCTCTTGCTGCAGCTCCTAAGTGTACTTCAAGAACTTGACCTAAGTTCATACGTGAAGGAACACCTAATGGGTTTAATACAACATCTACTGGAGTTCCATCTGGCATAAATGGCATATCTTCTACTGGTAATATTCTTGATACTACACCTTTGTTTCCGTGACGACCTGCCATCTTATCTCCAACTGATATTTTTCTTTTTTGAGCTATATAGCATCTTATTACTTGGTTTACACCTGGGCCTAATTCATCTGAGTTATCCCTTGTAAATACTTTTACGTCTACGATTGTTCCTGATTCTCCATGTGGTACACGAAGTGATGTATCTCTTACTTCTCTAGCTTTTTCTCCAAAGATTGCACGAAGTAGTCTTTCCTCAGCTGTTAATTCTGTTTCTCCTTTTGGAGTTACTTTTCCAACTAATATATCTCCTGGTCTAACCTCTGCTCCTATTCTAATAATTCCGTTTTCATCTAGGTCTTTTAATCCATCTTCACCAACATTTGGTATGTCTCTTGTTATCTCTTCTGGACCAAGTTTTGTATCACGGCAATCGCATTCATATTCTTCTATGTGTATTGATGTGTATACATCTTCTTTTACTAATCTCTCGCTTAACAAAATAGCATCCTCGTAGTTATAACCTTCCCATGTTGTAAAGGCTATTATTACGTTCTTACCAAGAGCCATCTCTCCTTTATCTGTTGCAGGTCCATCTGCTATAACGTCTCCTGCTTTAACCTTTTCGCCTTTTACTACTATTGGTTTTTGGTTTATACATGTTGCACCGTTTGTCCTCTTGAACTTACGTAATCTATAATTTTCTATTTCTCCTTTTGTTGTTTCTAGTGTAATTTCGTCACCTGTAACTTTTTTAATTACACCATCTGATTTTGCAAGTATCATTATTCCAGAATCTTTTGCTGCTTTGTATTCTATTCCTGTTCCAACGATAGGCGATTCTGTAATCATTAGTGGAACTGCTTGACGTTGCATGTTTGCACCCATTAAGGCACGGTTTGCGTCATCATGCTCCAAGAATGGTATCATTGCTGCTCCAACTGATACTAATTGCTTTGGAGATACGTCCATATAGTCAACCTTATCTGCTGGAACTTCTGTAACTTCATCTAGGTATCTAACTTTTATTTTTTTATTTACGAATTTTCCATCTTCTCCTATTGGTTCATTTGCTTGTGCTATGATATGTCCGTCTTCATCATATGCTGCCATATATACTATCTCGTCTGTTACTTTATGTGTTACTGGGTCTATTTTTCTATATGGTGTCTCAATGAAACCATATTCATTTATTATTGCAAATGAAGAAAGTGCTGAGATTAGTCCTATGTTTGGTCCTTCTGGTGATTCGATTGGGCAAAGTCTACCATAGTGTGTATAGTGTACGTCTCTTACCTCGAATCCTGCTCTTTCTCTAGAAAGTCCTCCAGGTCCTAATGCTGAAATTCTTCTTTTATGTGTTAATTCTGATAATGGGTTTGTTTGATCCATGAATTGTGAAAGTTGTGAGCTTCCAAAGAATTCTCTTATTGATGATGTTATTGGTTTTGTGTTTATTAATGTTTGTGGTGTAACAACATCTAAGTCTTGTATTGTCATTCTTTCTCTTACAACTCTCTCAAGTCTTGTTAATCCTATTCTAAATTGATTTTGTAATAATTCTCCAACGCTTCTTATACGTCTATTTCCTAGGTGGTCTATGTCATCAACAGAACCTAGTTTATGGTCTAGGTTTAAAAGATAACTTACTGATGCGATTATATCTTCTGTTGTGATGTGTTTTGGTATTAATTCATTTAAATTTTCTTTTATTGCTTTCTTTAAATCTTTTTCGTCTGTATTGTCTAATATATTTTTAAGTACAGCATAGTTAACTTCTTCTTTTATGTTTAAGTCTCTTAAATCTACTGAAACAACATTATGAATGTCTACTGTTCCATTTCCTATGACTATAACTTTTTTATCATCAACTTTAACATTAACTACATTTATTCCAGAGTCTTGTATTTTACGTGCCATTTCTTCTGAAATAACTGTGTCTTTTTGTACAAGTATTTCTCCTGTTTCTTGGTCTACTATATCATCAAATGCAATTCTATTTTTGATTCTTGAAGCTAAGCTTAATTTTCTATTAAATTTATATCTTCCAACTTTTGCTAAATCATATCTTCTATCGTCAAAGAATAAACCATTGAATAGATTTCTTGCTGCTTCTACTGATGGAAGTTCTCCTGGTCTTAACTTTTTATATATCTCTATTAAAGCATCATTTTGTGTTTTTATTGTATCTTTTTGTAATGTTGCTATAATTTTTTCTTCTTCTCCAAACATTTCTATTATTTGCTCATCTGTTGTAAGTCCTATTGCTCTTAATAAAGTTGTTACAGGTATTCTTCTTGTTCTGTCAACTCTTGCATAGAATAAGTCGTTTGGATCTGTCTTGTATTCTATCCATGCTCCTCTTATTGGCATTACTGTTGCTTCATATACCTTTTTGCCTGATTTATCCATTTCTTCTGTATAATAGCATCCTGGTGAACGTACTAATTGGCTTACAATAACTCTTTCTGCACCATTTATTACGAAGGTTCCGCTATCTGTCATTATTGGGAAATCACCTAGGTATATTTCTTGCTCTTTTATTTCCCCTGTCTCTCTATTTATTAATCTTACTTTTACATGTAGTCTTGATGAGTATGTAGCGTCTCTTTCCTTTGTTTCTTCTAGCGAGTATTTTGTTTTTTCTTCCATATAGTAGTCAAAAAATTCAAGTACTAGGTTTCCTGAATAATCAACTATTGGCGAAATGTCTCTTAATACTTCTCCTAAGCCTTCTTTTAAAAACCAATCATAAGAGTCTTTTTGTACTTTAATGAAATTTGGCATTTCAATACTATCACCAATTTTTGCGAACGTCTTACGTACGCATTTTTCATGTTTTACATCTTTCATGGATTGTTTTCACTCCTTAATAAATTTTAATTTGTGAAGCATTAGATAAAATTTATCTTTAAAGAAGTCCTTCTTAAAATGTACTTATTTACTATCAGAAAATTATCGCTTCAAAATAAGTTTCCGTAATAATAGAGGCACATTTTAATTCCTCTTCTTTTAGAATTAAAATATATTATCGATTATAATTTCAGTTTAATATTATAGCATGTACTGGTAAAACTTGTCAAGCCTTACGGATAAAATAATTTGGAAAATTTTTGAGAAAAATTTTGGGTGAATTAAAATATATAATTTTAATACTCCCATTTGGGTACATATTGTTTTTCATCTTCTTCGGCATAATCTTGCATATATCCATTTTGTATATCAATTTCGTATATGTAATCTTCTATTTCTTGGTATTCCTCTTTTGTTATTTTTCTATTAATTTCTTCATATTCATTTGATTTATATGTTGGAAAGTATTGTGTCATCACACTTACATAAACTTTTTCGTCTATATTTTCTTTTATCCAGTTTAATACATTTTTTGTATCACTTAAGTTATTTGGTAATACTAAATGTCTTATTATAACCCCCTTTGTTATCATTCCGTTTTCATCAAATATAGGTGCACCTACTTGTCTATACATTTCTTGTATTGCTTTTGTTGCTATTTCAAAATAGTTATTTATTTTTGAATATCTCAAGGCGATTTTGTCATCATAATATTTTAAGTCTGGTAAATATACATCTATTTTGCCTTCTAATTTTTTAAGTGTTTCTACATTTTCATATCCATTTGTGTTATATATTATTGGAAGTCTTAAACCATTCTTCTTTGCTAACTTTATGGCTTTGGCTATTTTATCTGCATATATTGTAGGTGATACTAAATTTATATTTTCTGCTCCATTTTCTTGCTGTTTTAAAAAAATTTCTGCAAGTTCTTTCACTTCTATTTCTCTACCGTTACCAAGGTTGCTTATCTCATAATTTTGGCAAAATACACAGTTAAGATTACATTTTGAAAAGAACACAGTTCCAGAGCCATGTTTACCGCTTATACATGGTTCTTCAAATTTGTGCAAACTCACTCCTCCAATTTGCATTTTATCTCCTGCTTTGCATCTTCCTATATTTGTTTTTCTATCTACTCCACATTTATGTGGACAAAGTATGCATTTTTCTTCCATATTATTCCCCTTTAAAGTCTTTTGCTACACTCTCTATATTTTGTAGTTCGAATCTATATTCTTGTCTTACATTTGGATATTTTTCTTTATCTACTTTTGATAAAAACATTTCATATGGTCTAAGATATAAGGTATCTGTTTTTCCATATAAAGACCTATATATAACATATTTTTCTTTTGTTTCACTATGTATTCCGTACTCCTTCGACTAGGTAATAATCTCCTTTGAAATGCCTATATATTCCATGTATTTTTAATTCTTGCATATTTTCCTCCATATATAAATTTAAATTATTATATATGAATATAATAATTTTTTCAAGGAGAATAACTTGAATTGTAATAAAATATTACATTTTATGTTGCATTTTATTACAATGTGTTGTATAATAAAAATTAAGATAGGAGGTTATGTATCATGAATGAACTAGGTACAAGATTAAAAAAAGCTAGAGAATATTTGGGTTTAACACAAGATGACGTTGCAAAATTAATGGGTGTATCTAGAGTAACTATTACAAATATTGAAACTGGAACTCGAAAAGTTTCTGCCGAAGAGTTGTCTAAGTTTTCTAAAATATATGGTTGCACAATGGAAGAATTATTAGAAGGAGAAAAAGAAGAAGAAAATATTTCTATGTACGCAAGAACATTTGGTGAGTTATCACCAAAAGATCAAGAAGAAATAATTAATTTAATTAAGTTTAAAAAATTGTATAAGGATAAAAAACTTAATGAATAACGAATTTGACTATTCCAATTACTTTTCTTCTCCTGAACTCTTAGCTAATGCTGTATTAAATCAATATGAAAAAGAAATAGGAAATTTGACATTTCCTATAAATCCCTTTAAAATTTTAAAAGATTTAAACATAAAAATATTAATAAGAAATTTTAAGAATCTAGAAGGTCTATATATTCCTAAATCTAGTGATGGTGACATTGATGTTGTTGCTATAAATTATAACAGATCTATTTATAGACAAAGATTCACTGCCGCTCATGAAATATGTCATTATGTTAAAGATAGGAATAATAATACAATTATTTGTCCTATAAATGGAAACAAGAATGCCATAGAAAAATTTGCAGATAATTTTGCCGCTTCTTTGCTAATGCCAATCAATGAATTAAAAAAACAGGTAAATAAATATCTGAATGAAAATGGATATATAGATTTAGAAAATGTAATATATGTTTCTGAATATTTTGGAGTAAGTTTTGAAGGCTGTGTATACAGTATTGCTTATAAATTGCATAAAATTGAAGGAGATACAGAAAGCAAGTCTCTAAAGAGAAGAATTGTAAAAGCAAAACCTGAAAAATTAAGGGAAAAATTTGGAATAAGAAATTATTTGAAATTAACTAGAGAATTAGTAGATTTTTGCTGTTATGCTAGACCAAAAGGGAATACTTTAACTAATATTAAATTTAAACAATTTTTGGTATTAAATGAAAATAGATTAGAGAATATTAATATAAATGAAAACGAGCTTAATTATATTCTAGCTGATATAAGGCTTAATAATGATTTTTCAAAATATAAAAGTGAAACAGATAAGAATATTTTAGAAGCCTTGGGAAATATTGAAATGCTAGAATATGTATTAAACACCAATGAAAAAATTGATGTATGGAAACTATCTAAATTGCAAAAATTACTATATAAATACACACCTTTTGGAAGTGAAATGTTATTTCCTAGACAAAGTAATAATATAATTAATGGTGCAGAAATAAGCACCGTAGATTATAAACTTGTTCCTCAAGAACTAATAATTGTTGGAGAAAAAATTAATGATTTAATCTCTAAAAAGGATACACTAACACTACATGAATATATCTTAGAAGCAATAAAAATTCATCATAGATTAACTGTTATTCACCCTTTAGAAGATGGCAATGGAAGGTGTTGTAGAGCATTATTATTATGGATATTAAGATTAAAAAATGTTCTACCAATATATATAAAGATAGAAGATAAATCAAAATATCTTGAAGCATTAAATAAAATTGACACTCAAAATGATTATGGCTATTTGGAACTATTCATATTACAGCAAATAATTTATAGCCTAGTTATTTTTGACGAAAAATTAAAATTATAGATTTGAAACTTTTTTAAAGTGGCTCAAAAATTTTTGAGCCACTAACTAATATTCAATTTTAAAATATTCTATTATATAAAGCTACTTTTCTACACTTCTATTTGCTATTTCTATTGCTTTTGAAACTATGTTTCCGCATGTTTTAGAAGATACATTTCCCCATCCGCCTTCTTCTTTTACTGTATCATATACTCCTAATTCTTTTGCTATTTCTTCTTTTAGATTTTCTGACATTAAGCTTTTATTTCTAGACATTTTAATTACCTCCTAATTACTTAGAGATAATTTTATTGTGCACATATTTTTTTATTTTATTTAATAAAAATTTTGGATATATTTTTATTAAAATACTTTTTTATTTGAGTTTTGTATTTACTATGAATTTTTAAATTACCAATATTTTAAGTCGTAAGTGTTCCATTTGGTGTATTAACTATCATCAATATGTCTTCTTCTTTTCCATTTTCTGCATTTATATATACTAAAAATTCATTATCTTTTACTTTGCCTTTAAATTCCCAACATAATATTTCTGTATTGTATTCTGTTGGAATAATTGCCAAATTTTGGCTATTTATTTCAAGTTTTGGATTTAGTTTTTCTTTTGCTTTTTCTGCTGTTATTAAATTTTCTTTTCTTTCTCTTTCATGATGACAATTTAAGTATCCTGCTGATTCCATTCCTAAAATTTCTCCATCATCTAATGCTATTTTTAGCTTTATAAGGTCGGCATAAACTACTATATCATCTTGAGTATAAGCATAATTTACAAGTATTGCTCCATTTTGTTTCATGTAGTAGGTTTCTTTCATATTAGCATATCCTTTTTCTTCAAGAAATTCTTTGCCCTTTTCTATTGCTTCTTCTGGGGATATTTTTTCTTCTGGTATATCCTTATAATAATTCATATATACTACATGTCCGCCTTTTTGCGATATTGAGATACTTTTGGTTTTGTCATTTTCTTTTACTATAAAATTATATGATGGAATATTGCCATTTTCTGATAAACCATTGCTTGAAATACTTTCGTCTCCTGCTCCTGTAAAATTTTTTACAATTTCTTTTGCTTTGTTTTCGTCTATATCATCTCCTGTTAAGCCTTTTCTTTCTGGACTTGTCATATGTTCTGAAAATGCTCCGTCATAAATAAGACCTGTGTAATCATCAAATGTTGACTCTATATTTCCAAAGCTATCAGTAGACATATTGCTTACTTGCTGAGCAAAAGCTGTATTTCCTTTTTTTGTTAATTCTCCCCAACTAATTGTTCCGTCATTTATTTCGTATGCTAATTGGTTTAATGTATCTTTTAATGTTACTGAATAATCATGCATTTTTTCTAAATTATTTAATTCATCATTGCTTAAATCTTCTCCATTTATTGTCTTCATGGATAAAGTATAACTATAATCACTAACTTGATTTAAAAACTTCTGTGCTTTTGATAATCCTTCTGTGTTTATTGGAAGTTGTGCTAAATATACGCCTGCTAGATTTGATTCGCTCCATACATTCGCTAGAGTTTCTGCACCATGTTCTGCAGTTGATGTGATTGTTGATTTTGCAAGGTAAGTTTCCACTTTATCAATATAGCTTACAAGCTCATAAAATGCCATATTGTATGCATTTTCTGATACTTGTCTATATTCTTTTTCTTTATTATAAGTATAAATTGCAAGTGCTATAACAGCTAAAAGCAGTACAACAATTATCATTACTATTGTAAACATATGTCTATCTTTTAGTCTGTTTTTCCAATCTGCAAATTTTGTTTTAATATTTCCCATAAATTTCCTTTCTCGCCTTCATTTTGTTTTATATATGTAGAAGGCATATATTAATCTTTATGCTTTTATATTATTGTCTTATATTTGGAAATTTATACAAAAAATTCATATGTCTTTTTTGTTTATTCTATAACATTTTTAATAATTATCTCACATACATCTTTTGATGAATTAGGTTTTGCGTACTTAAGTACATTTTGCTTAAGTTCTTCTAATTTTTCGTTATTATATATTATGTCATTTAATTTTTCTTCTATATTATCATCCTTTTTTATCCATATTGCTACATTATTTTCTTCCATAACTTCTGCGTTTTCTTCTTCTTGGCCTGGTATTGCATTAATTAAAATTATTGGTACTCCACTTGCCATACTCTCTGAGCTTGTTATTCCTCCGTGGCTTTGTTATAACAATATCTGATATGCTCATAAGTTCAGGAACTTTTTCAGTATATTCAATAACTTTTATATTTTCTTCTGCATTATAATCTCTAACTATTTCTATAAATTTATTATAAATTTTTTCATTCTTACCTGAAATTGCAATTACCTGCACGTCTTTAAATTCTCTTGCCAAGATTTCTAATATATCATACACGCTTCTTTTTGCAAGTCCATACTTACCTCCCGCAAAAAAGAGGATTGTTTTTTTATTGTCTTTTAGCATATTCTCCTTTAGTATATCTTGTCTTTCATATTTTTTTGAAAAATTTGCTGAAATAGGTATACCTGTTACATATATTTTTTCACTTGATATTCCACGTTCTTCTAATTCTACTTTCATTTTTTCATTTGCTATGAAAAAGTAATCTATATATTCATGTTTTACTAGCCATTGGTTATGTGATTTAAAATCAGTAAGAACATTTGCTATCTTTACATCTATTTTTTTTTGTTTTTTTAATGATGTACACATTTGTGTTGCAAATGGGTGTGTACATACTATGACATTAGGATTTATTTTTTTTATTAATTTATGTAATTTTAGTGATAATAGTTTATTTGATGTTTTTGTAAATTGTGATATTGGCCCTTTTTTTGATGCTTTATATACTGTTCCCCACATTTTGGGTGTTTTTTTTGCCATTCCTGTATATGCACTTGTTGTTATCTTATTAATCATCTTATTCACATAATCCATACAATCTATCATTTCTACATCTATTTCTGGATATTGATTATTAAAAGCTTCTTTTATCGCTTTAGCTGCACTTAAATGTCCTCCTCCATAGTTTGCGTAAAATATTAGTATTTTCATTCTTTCAAATTTTTCTCCTTTGCATATCATTATGGCTTATTATATCATTTATATTGTAAGTACGTCAAATAAAATTTTGTTACATGACTCAAGCATCCTATTTTTAGGCTTTATTTGTTCTTATGTCATATTTTGTCATATCATTTTTCTTGACTTTCTCCTCTTGGCATTATATAAATAACATATAAAATATAATTTTATTTAATTTTTCTGCATCTTAGGTAAACTTTATAAATTCTTTAGGATTTCGCCTAAAATAAATCATTAATTTAACAATAACCGTAAAGGAGTTGGTTGCAAAATATTATCAAATAATTTCAATTACAGATATATTATTTTAATATTATATCTTGATTTACCTTATGAATTAAGATATAATTAGAAAGGAAACATTAATGATAAAAAATTATGAACAAATAGAAGATTTAGATGTTACTAATGACTTAGTTTTCCAAAGAATATTTGGCAAAGTTGGTAATGAAGAAATTACAAAAGGATTCCTTGAAAAGATTTTAGGAATTCAAATTGATGAATTAACTTTAGACACTAACAAAAGATTAATTGGAGAAGAAATAGATGATAAAATTGGACGCATTGACGTAAAAGCAAAACTTAAAGATGGCACAAAAGTTGTAATAGAAATGCAAGCTAGTAGCTACAAGTATATGCCTGAAAGACTTCTATATTATTGGGCTTCTGCATATACAGAAGGATTTAAAAAAGGCGATAAATACCGTATGCTAGAAAAAACAATTGCAATATTAATTTCAAAAGAAAACCTAGGTATAACAAAAGGAATTTCTCAATATCATACTAAATGGGATATTAGAGAAAAAACTCATTTAGATAAAGTATTTACAAAGAACTTAGAAATACATATTTTAGAATTAGGCAAATACAAAGACGGACAAGATGATAAAGAAAAGGGCAATTGGATAAAGTTTATTAAAGATGGGGGTAAAGCAAAAATGGATGGTAAAGTTCAAAAAGCACTAAAAGAAGCACAAGAGGAATTAGAAAGACTTACACAAGATCCTGAAACGGCAGAAATGTATTATCAAAGAGTAAAAGACTTAAGAGATATGTTATCTTATGCCGATGCTGCAAAAGAGGAAGGCATTGAACTTGGTATGTCACAGGGAATTGAACAAGGCATAGAGCAGGGGATTGAACTTGAACAAAAGAAAATTATACTAGCCTTATATAAAAAGAATATGTCAATAGATGAAATATGTAGTATAGTAAATCTATCAAAAGATATTGTTGAAGAAATTATAGATAACCAAAATAGTGTTACCAGTTAATTAAAATTATAAAGAAATAGTCACAAACCAGAAAATTCCTTTCCTGTCCGTGACTATATTATTTTTTCTATATTGATTCCTTATATTTATAATTTTGTCATTACCTCATTTCGTTAATCGGTAACTATCAAATAGATTGCGGAAAGGCCAATTTTATCTACACGCAAAACATATGACTTCCAAGTCTTAAAGTTATTTTCCTAGACCATATCCACGAACTTGTTGCTGTATTTGGATTAAAATAATATAGTGCCCCATTTGATGGATCCCATCCGATTTAGTGCATCTTGTGCAGCACTAATTGCAGTTTTATTTGGCGAAAGATTTATTTGCCCATCACTAACTACATCAAAAGCACCTCTTTGATATATTACACCTGAAACAGAATTTGGAAAATTAGGACTATCTACTCTATTTAGTACAACAGCCGCAACAGCAACTTGGCCTATATATTCTTCTCCTCTTGCTTCTCCATAAACTAACCTACTAAGTAAATTCAAATCAGAAGAATTAGTAGAAGTATTTTTTGAGCTAGAACCTCCTGATGATTGTATTCCCATAGCTGCAAGAGTCTTTTCTCCTGCTATTCCGGTCAACATTTAATCCATTTGATTTTTGAAATGACTTAACCGCACTTTGTGTCTTGCTCCCATATACTCCATCAACACTTCCGTTATAATAGCCCCAATCTTTAAGTTTCTTCTGTATCTGTTTTACCTCTTCTCCAGATGAACCATATTTAGACAATGTTTCAATACTTAAATTTGCAACATTAATATAGTAAATGTACGCAAACAATAATAAAAATATGGAAATTATAAATATAACACTTTTCTTCAAATTACTCTCTCCTTATCAATTCTAGTTTTATATTCACATTATTTCCATATTTTTATTAAATTATTCTATTATTACTAAAATATTCCTACAATATTTCCATTTTCATCAACGTCAATTCCTTCTGCTGCTGGAACTTTAGGAAGTCCTGGCATTGTCATTATCTTTCCTGTAATTACAACTATAAAACCTGCACCTGCTTTTAATATTACTTCTTGTGCGTGAATGTTGAACTTTTCTTTACATTCAAGATTTTTTGGGTCATCTGAGAATGAATATTGTGTTTTTGCAATACAAACAGGTAAATTGCTATAACCGAAGTCTCTTAATTTCTTTTATGCTTTCCTTTGCTTCTTCTGAAAATTCAACATCCTCTGCTCCATATATTTTTCTTGCAACTTTTCTTATCTTCTCTTCTACGTCTTCATCAAGCTCATAAGTAAAGTCAAGTTTTGAAGGTGTTTCACAAAGTGCTACAACTTTTTCAGCTAAATCTTTTGCTCCTTCTCCACCTTTAGCCCAAGCTTCTACTAGGCTCATATTTATGCCATGTTCTTTTAGTTTGTTTTGTAAGAAATCTATTTCTTTTTCTGTATCTGTCAAGAATCTGTTAATTGCAACAATTACATTTAGTCCAAATTTATTCTTTAAATTATCAATATGTCTTAGTAAATTATGCATTCCTTTTTCTAATGCTTCCATATTCTCTTCTTGTACTGTTTCTTTTGATGCTCCTCCATGATATTTTAAAGCTCTCATTGTTGCAACACAAACTACTGCATCAGGCTTTAAGTTAATTTCTCTACATTTAATATCTAAGAATTTCTCTGCTCCAAGGTCTGCTCCGAATCCTGCCTCTGTTATACAATAATCTCCAAGTTTTAAACCAAGTTTAGTAGCTCTTATGCTATTGCATCCATGTGCAATATTTGCAAATGGGCCACCATGTACTATTGCAGGTGTATTTTCTAGAGTTTGTACTAAGTTAGGGTTAATTGCATCTTTTAATAGAACTGTTAAGCTTCCTTCTGCCTTTAAGTCATGTGCTGTTATTGGCTTACCTTCTTTATTATATCCAACGATTATTCTTGCAATTCTTTTCTTTAAATCCTCTAAATCTTTTGATAAGCAAAGAATAGCCATTATTTCAGATGCAACTGTTATGTCAAAGCCATCATCTCTTTCAACCATTCCTTTTTCGTGTGACAATCCACATCTTATCTTTCTTAATTGTCTATCATTTAAGTCAACACATCTTTTCCATACTACTCTTTCAAATCCTAATTCATTTCCAAAATATATATGATTATCTATCATTGCAGAAAGTAAATTATTTGCTACTGTTATTGCATGTATATCTCCTGTAAAATGCAAGTTAATATCTTCCATTGGTGCAATTTGTACGTGTCCTCCCCCTGTTGCCCCTCCTTTTATTCCAAATACAGGTCCGTAGTGAAGGCTCTCTAAGTGCTAATATTGATTTTTTTCCAATTCTTCTTAAACCATCTGCAAGTCCTATTGACATTGTTGTTTTACCTTCTCCAAGTGGTGTAGGATTTATTGCAGTTACGAGTATTAGTTTACCATTCTTTTTATCTTGGTTCTTTTTAAAAGCTTCTTCTGTAATTTTTGCTTTATACTTTCCATAGCTTTCAATCTCATCTTCGCTTAAGTTTAATTCTTTTGCAATATCTCTTATGTCCTTTAATTTTGCATTTCTTGCGATTTCAATATCACCCATTTTTTACCTCCAATTTGCCGAATAAAGAACAAAGCGCCTCGGCGTCCTTTGTTCTTGCCGATTTGAGTTTGCGACTGTAAGGAGCAAATCTCAAAGGCAACGCTAAAGCCATTTTCTCTAATAAAAATTTCGGAGAAATTTCTTATTAGAGGAAAAAAGACAATTCTGTATATCTAAAGAATTGCCCAGGCAGTCGGCTTTATTTTAAGTAAATTGCCCTCATGTTAATTCATGTATCCGCCAGCAATTTACTTTTCATAAAAATTTTATCACAATAATACCTTTCCTGTCAAGTGTATTAAACTAGTATACCTACAATAACGCCAATTAATGCTCCAACAAATACTTGAGTTGGAGTGTGTCCTAAGACTTCTACAAGTTTTTCTTGAACTTGAGGAATAGAAAGTCCTGGAGTATTAACTATCTTATTAAGTAAAGCTGCTTGTTTTCCTGCTGCTCTTCTTACTCCTGCTGCATCATACATAACAACAATTGCAAATATTAATGATAATGCAAAAATAGATGAGTTAAATCCCCATTCTTTGCCTATCATAACAGCAAGACACATTACAACCGCTGAATGTGAACTTGGCATTCCTCCTGCTCCTAATATTCTTTTAAAATTAAACTTTTTTGTTTCTACTAAATCCCATATAACTTTAAAAGTTTGTATACATAACCACACTAAAAGCGGTATATAAACATATCTATTTGTAAAAAAATCTACTATATCGTTCATTTTTCCCTCTTATTTACCCATTTATTTAAAACTGAAAATTAATTTTCTTGTTCAAGAACAAAGTTTTCTTCTTTAAGCTCTTCTCCGTCGTTTATTAATATGTTTATCTTTTTTTCTGCTTCATTTAGCATTTTTGTACACATTTTAGATAGTTTCATTCCTTCTTCGAATTTACTTACACTTTCATCTAATCCAAGTGTTCCGACTTTCTAGTTCTTTTGCTATTTCTTCTAATCCTTTTATGGCATCTTCAAATTTTAAATCTTCCATTTGTTTTTTCAATCCTTTCTTGCATTTGGTAATAATAACACAAGATACTTTTTTCAGACAATCTCAGCGTTTCTTTCTCCATCTGAAAATCTTATATTAATTTTGTCGCCAGTATTCAATTCTTCTGCCTTTTTTATAACTTTGTTATCTTTTGAAGCTATACTATATCCTCTTGCTAACGTTTTTAATGGACTTAGTGCATCTAGCTTTGTAATACTACTTGTAAAATCTTTTTTACATAATGTTATTTTTTTATTTATATCATTGCATATATTTTTTACTAGCATATCTACTGTAATATATTTTTCATTAATTCCTTGCATTGGTTCTTTGTATGCTCTGGATTGCATACATTTTTCGAATCTCAATTTCATAAAGTCAACATTCTTTTTTAATGCAATTCTATATCTATTTTGATAATTTCTTAGCATTTCTTCTATTTTGCTAATCTCAGGTACCGCAAGTTCAGCAGCCGCTGATGGTGTAGGTGCTCTTAAGTCTGCTACAAAATCTGCTATTGTAAAATCTGTTTCGTGTCCTACCGCCGAAATAACAGGTAACTTTGATGCAAAAATTGCCCTTGCAACCACTTCTTCATTAAACGGCCACAAATCTTCAAGTGAGCCTCCTCCTCTTGCAACAATTATTACATCTGCTAAGTTCTTCTCATTCATTATTCTAATTGCATCAGCAATTTTTTCTCCTGCACCTTCTCCCTGTACTGGAACTGGAAGAAGTCTAATATATACATTTGGGTTTCTCCTTGTACTTACATTTATTATGTCTCTTATTACAGCTCCTGTTTTAGACGTAAGTACCCCTATTCTTTTAGGCATAAATGGAATTTTCTTTTTATATCTTTGGTCAAATAGACCTTCTTTTTCTAATTTTTGTTTAAGCTCATTGTATGCTGTATAAAGGTCTCCTATTCCATCTTCTTTCATAGCTTTGCAATATACTTGGTATACCCCATCTCTTTCAAAAACAGATACTGTTCCGAATACAACAACCTTCATTCCGGTCTTTAGGCATAAACTTAAGTCTTGCAGCATATGCTTTAAACATAATACATTTTATTAATGAATTTTCATCTTTTAATGTAAAGTATAGATGACCTGTATAATGATTTTTAAAATTTGATATTTCGCCTTTTATGTATACATTTTGTAGGAATTCATCTTGTGCAACTTTTTCTTTTATATATTTATTTAACTCAGTAATCGTTATTGGAGTTATTTCCATTTATTTCTCCGTTCTGCCTTTAGCTATAGGCATATAACAGTATAATTTTAGCTTAATTATTAAGCTTTTCTTCTTTTACAATACTTGCAAGAATACCATTTATAAAAGAACTTGCTTGTTCGTCTGAATATTGTTTTGCAATTTCAACTACTTCATTTATCGCAATTTTATATGGTAGGCCTTTATAAAGCATTTCATAAATTGCAATTTTTAGCAAGCTTATATTTATTTTAGAAACTCTGTCAATTGTCCAATTTTCTTTTAAATTTTTTATTATTAAATTGTTTATTTTTTCTTCATTCTTAGAAACACCAAAAAGAATATCCTTAAGATATTCTTTTACTTCGGTTTCTTCAATTTCATTAGACTCACAAAATATTTCTAAAATATCATCATCAACTATTTTTTGTACTTCTTTCATATATATTAGCTTAAATGCTAGTTCTCTTGATTTAGTTCTGTTCATATAATTTGTCCTTTACCTTATATCATTAAATTCTATTAATGAAGTCTAATAATTTTTGTTTAACTTCATATTTATTCTGTTGTACATAATTGCCTAAAAATACTCCTACGCTTAGGACAAGTATTCCTAATACTAATCTTAAAAGACCTGTGCAAATCACAATTAGAGCTATTATTCCTCCGATTATTGCTCCTCTGTATTCATAGCAAAAGCTTTTTAAATCTTTCATATACTATTACTTCCTTTAAACTTCTTTATTTTCTTCAGAAGCTGTAATATTTTTTATTTTTATATCTATTGATTTTACATCTAAATCTGTTACTTTTTTTACAACTTCTTTTATCCTTGATTGTAAATTCATAGAAAGTTCATTTATTACTGTGTTTGGTAATACCATTAATGTAACAAAAACACGTATGGCATTTTGGCTGTCAATTATGACTTTTGTTGTAACACTTTGAGTATTCTCAAATCCATTTGCAACTCCATTAACAAGATTTTCAATTGTTTCTTTTGATATTAGCAATTTTCCTGATTCATTTTGAAGTAAAATTCCCTCTCCATTTATTTTATCATTTGAAGTTGTAGTTCCTCCAAAAAATATTGCCTTTACTGCAAGTAATATACATACTATTGAAGCAAAAAGTGCAATGTTACTTGCTAATTCATTTGTTGTAAGCTGACCATATAGTGCAACTATTGTAGTAAAATTAACCCATCCAAACATTAGCAATACCATAACTAATGAAATTATTAATATAATCATTGAAAATAAAATTAACGTTATTTTATCTAATATTTTCATACCTATATCATTTCCTTTTTTTATTTTATTCTTCCTTGCCTTCTGTATCTATTGGAGTTCTAACTCCTTGTACATGTACATTTACTTCTAATACTTCTAATCCTGTCATTTCTTTTACTGCTTTTCTTACTCTGTTTTGTATTTCGAAAGCAACATCTGGTATTCTAGAGCCATATTCTACTATAATGTTTACATCTATTTTTGTTTCTTTTTCTCCTACCTCTACTTTAATACCTTTTGATAATTTTTTCTTTCCGCTTAATACTTCTGAAATTCCTCCTGCAAATCCTCCTGCTGTATCTACAACTCCTGGTACTTCTGAAACTGCAACTCCAGCAATTACTGAAACTACATCTTCTGATATAACTATACTGCTATCTGGTGTAACATTAATCTCCTCTACTTTTTCATTTTTTTCTTCATTTTCCATATTATTATACCTACCCTTTCTCTAGGTTATATTCCCAGTTTGAAAATTAATTTACATATAGTATATCAATTAAAATCAATTTTTACAAGACTATTTTTAGTTTTTGTATAAAAAATTGGTTACAAGATAATGGTTAATTATAAAAGCTGTTTTAAAGCCGTTAGGAAGTAATATATTTAATTTACGAAGTGACGCGTAGTATGGGAGCGACTTAGAGATTATATTATCATTTTTAAATACATTTTTTCAAATTCTTTCAAAAATTCATTTAATATTTCAAATTTATCAAAGTCTTTTCTAAATTCTTTTTTTAAGGAAGTAGCAATATCTTTTATCTCATCTACGAATTCTTCTTGATTTATGTTTAGACCAATTCCAATAACAATTTGTTTTACAATTTCTTTATTTATTAATGTTTCAGTAAGAATTCCACCAATCTTTTTACCATTTAATATGACATCATTAGGATACTTTATGTCTAGTTTATATCCATACATTTTATCTATTACATGAACTATTATCTTTGCAACTTCAATGCTTAAATCTTCTATATTTTTTACATTGCAATTCGGTTTTAATAACATAGAAAATGTTAAATTATCATTTTTCTTTGTATACCATATTCTGCCATTTGTACCACAGCCTTCTGTTTGATTATTTGCTAGCACTACTAATCCTTCATCTGCTCCATGTTTTGCTTTTTCCTTTATGTACTTTTGGGTTGAATCTACTTCTTCTAATATAATTAAATTTTTACCTATAAACTTTGTATCAATTTTTTCCAATATTTTTCTCCTCACATTATATGATTTTCAAATTCATTCCAAGGCTACTTTTTTATTTTATCTAACATCTTTGCATTTTTCAATAGTTTCTAGTAATTTAACTTTTTTCTAAATTAGTGGTAATGGGAAATGATTTAGTTTGCACTATAATTGGATGAACTTTTAAATTTTCTCACATATACAATATTTTTTTCATATATTATTTTAGAAATGTAAATTTATGGAGGTTCGTATGGAAACTTTAAAGCGTGGCTCTATTCGGGCCAACTGTCATGCTTTTACAAAGTACTTTGAAAAAAATTGGTTTTTATTCAGGAAGTATTGATGGTATTTTTGGTAATTTAACTTATAATGCTGTAATAAATTTCCAAAAAAATTTTGGTTTAGCCCAAGATGGTATTGTTGGTTCTAATACTTGGAATGCCCTATATCCATATATTTATGGATATACTTCGTATGTCATTAGACCAAACGATACTTTATATAGTATAGCTATGAATTTTTCGACCACTGTTAATAGAATTCTAGTTGCAAATCCACGGACTTGAGCCTAATAATCTAAATATCGGCTCTAGCATAATTGTTCCTTTTAGCTATATTGTTCCAACAGATTTAAGTTACACTTATGATATTATGCAGATGAACATTGCAAGCTTTTCTACTGTCTACCCTTTTATTCAAATTGGTTCTATCGGAAATTCTGTACTGGGGAAAAATATTCCTTACCTACGTATTGGAACAGGACCTAAAGAGGTATTTTATAGTCGGAGCCATACACGCAAATGAGTGGATAACAAGTCCTGTACTTATGAAATTTATTGAGAATCTAGCAATAGCATATGTAAATGACACCTATATTTATGGCTATCGTGCCAAAAATTTGCTTAATTCAACTTCAATATACATAGTTCCTATGGTTAATCCTGATGGAGTTGACTTAGTTACTAATGCTATTTCAGAAGGCTCTGATGTTTACAAAAGTGCACAAAATATAGCAAATAATTATCCTGCAATAGCTTTTCCTTCACGGATGGAAGGCAAATATAGAAGGTGAAAGTTTAATTAACTTCCACCTTTATTTTAAAAATTAATGTAGCTTAAACTACATTTTCTTTATTATCCAAAATCTGCTCAATAGGAGCAAATTGATCTATATTTTCACCAATTATATTTAATGGTGCAAAATTAAATGTGATAAATACATTTTTGTCTTTATCAATTTCAATTTTATCAACAAGTCTATATAGATATGATTTATCTATTTCTTTCATTTCTAAAAATTCATTTATTAACTTATTCATTTTATCATCATTATTTTTACTTTTATCTAATTGCTGTCCTTGTAAAGCTTGAAAATTGCCCATTAATTCAGACTTTTTTATATTTAATTCTTCTCTTTCTTTAATATATTTTTGAGATATTCTTAAAAAATCAGACTCTGTTAATACTCCGTTTTAATTTATCTTCATATAATTCATCCATTATTCTGTTGTTTTCTATGATTTTAGTTTCTATAGTTTCTATTTGCTTTTTTACTGATGACAATAAATCTATCGTTTTATTTGCTACTTTTTTGTATGTTTCTTCAAGCATTGATTTATTGGCATAAATTTTGCAAACTTTTTTGATGACTTCTATTATTTGTTCTTCAAATTTATAGTAATTTAAATTTCTTGTATAACAGCCTCTTTTTTTATAGCCTGTATCTACAATATATGGAATTTTAGGACGATTGACTTTGTGATTTACCTTTAATACAATTTGCATTTGCCATCCGACAATGTTTGCAATAAATCAATCCTCGAAGTAAATAATCATATTGTTTTACAACTTTTTTTGCTCTTTCTTTATGTATTATTTGCACTTTTTCAAATACATCTTTATCAATAATTGCTTCGTGTGTATCATTTACTCTAATGTGTTTTTCTTTTTCAACTTTACGAAGTTTCTTTACTTTATAAGAAACGACAGATACTTTATTTTGAATGGTATTTCCAATATAAACTTCATTTTTTAACATATTGCATAATGTTGTTTCATTCCATTTAAAAGTTGTTCTTTCATCTTGAACAATACCTGTCTTTCTATATCCAGAGGGACTTAAAATATGATTATCATTTAAATACTTAACAATTAATTTACTTCCAGTTCCATTTGCATAGATTTCAAAAATTTTTCTTACTATATCTACAACATTTTCATCAACAACTAATTTATTTTTGTTAACTCCATCTTTTTTATATCCGATATGCAGGTGTGCTACATAAATATTCTCCTTGTTTTTGTTTTTCGTTAAAAACACTTCTTATCTTTTTAGATATGTCTTTTGCATACATATCATTTAATATGGCTTTGAATG
The DNA here is from genome assembly GCA_947624655.1 of uncultured Clostridia bacterium. Taxonomy (GTDB): domain Bacteria; phylum Bacillota; class Clostridia; order TANB77; family CAG-508; genus JAAWPK01. The sequence continues at coordinate 40,259 of CANQLH010000005.1, forward strand.
GTGTAATATCATTGTTTACGGTTTCACTATATGTATCTATACCATCTAATATTGAAATATATCTAACTTTATGCTCTGGAAAATAATTTTCTATATAAAAGCCTGTTTTTATATAATCCCTACCAAGTCTTGATAAGTCTTTTGTTATTACCATATTAATTTTTTGACTTTCTATATCTGTAACTAATCTATTAAATTCAGGTCTATCAAATGTAGTTCCAGATACTCCATCATCAACATACTCATCTATAACAGTTAAATTATTTTCTTTTACATATCTCTCAATTATTTTTCTTTGATTTCCAATACTTTCACTTTCTTGTTTATCGCCATCTTCTCGTGATAATCTTATATACATTCCAACTCTATAATTTTTGGTTATTAGTTTAAACATTTCACTCCTTTCCATAAAAATATTTACATTAGAATTATTGTAACGTGATAATTATATTTTGTCAGCTCTTTTTTCAATATTTTTATTGTGAATACAACAAGGTTCCTGGGTACCCACTCACAATCTTTGATTGTGATGGTGGGTAGGTTTCTTATTTTCTTTCTTTTGAGTAAAATCGCAAAACATTTTACAAATAACTTTATCAATAGGTGGTTTTGTTTTATTAAATTTGCAGTATATTTTTATATTATCTTTTTTCAAAAGACACACCTCTTAAGCCATATATATTATTATTAAAATAAGATATTCATAATCCTTAAAATTTTATTGATAAAAATCTTAATTAAAATAATTTATAAGCATTATAATTTGGTTTCAATATTTTTTATTAAAATGGGTACAAAAAAAGAAAAATGTGGAGAAAAAAAGATAATAATTTTTACTAAATATGCAAATCAAAATTTATGAATAAAACTTTTAATTTTTTTGTTTCGAATGTTGGATCATTTTTAATGCCCAATATTCGCCAGCTTGGTGTTTTGACACCCTTTTCGCTGTTTAGGAGAAAATCTCCTAATACCTTTTTAAGCCCTCTGGGAGAAAAAATAAACTGTAATTTCTTAACTACAGTTTATTTTTCTCTGGTTATATTAATTCAAAATATATTAATTTTTATCATTTATTGTTTTAATTAATGCATTTGTAATAATTCTATTTATTACCCTAAAATCCTGGACTTTATTAATAATTTCATAATCCAAATTATCTTTAATTAATTGAAAATTAATTTGGGGAGTTTTTATTTCTTTATTATAATTATCCACCAATTTTTTAATCCTTTTATCAATAAATTCAATTTTTTCATTATTAGTTGGATCTTCAAAAAAGCATTTTAAAGTGAATCTAGACAATAGAGGAGCTGGTAACATTTCTTTGTAGTTTTCTTTTGACAAATTTGTAGTAAAAATAATTACATATCCATTTAAGTTATATTCATTATTTGTTAAATCTGTAAATTTTCCATCTTCAAGTAACTCATAGAAGAAATTAAATATATCTGTGTCTGCTTTTTCAAATTCATCAATTAATATTACTTTTGAATCACTATTTCTTATTTTATTTGAAAGTTCTCCTCCTCTTTCACTACCAAAAAAGCCAATTGGAGAACCAATCAAACTATTAATAGCACCTTGTGTTTTATAATTTCCTAGATTTATTTTTATCATTTTGGATTCTTTATACATAGTTTTATGTATTATTCTCGCTAATTCAGTTTTTCCAACCCCTGGGTTTCCACATATAAGTAATGAAAAAATTTTCATTTCTCCTAATTTATATAATATTGGAAAATCTTTTAATTTATTTACAAAATCCTTTTTGAAGGCATCATGTCCTATTAAGTCATCCTTTAATGATTCTTCTATCTTTTTCAATCCTTTATTATCTATATTTATAAAATCATAATTAGCAAAATCCTTTTTCCCATAAATTGTTTGTATAGGTTTAAATTCATCAAAAGACGTTGCAAAATCCTGACCAAATCTATTTTTACTATTTTCCTCTAATATAACATTCACATTTTCTTTTGAATAAATTTGATGCATAATCTTTTCAATAAACATATTATTTGTATTTGCTTTATATAGATTACTTATATCAACATAATAATTTTTTGATTTTTCGAATTTTATTGGATTGTTTTTGTCTGCAAAAGCTATTGCTGTTATAACTTCGTCATTAATCGGCTTTTTATTTTTAAATTCATTAAGTCTTTCAAAGGTAAATGTATAAACAATTTTACTTTTCATTATTTTCTCTATCTCCATTCTTAAATGATAAATCTTGTATTATTGCAATTAAATCAATATATGGTGCTTTTTCCAATTTAATTAATGGATTAACAATTCCTTTTGTTTCTCTTGAAGATTTCATTTCATCTATTTCTACATTTTGTTTATTACCTAGTTCTTGTAATTTTGAATAAGTTGTTTTATTTTCTGGATCATAACTTTCTGTTCTATATATTCCAATAATATTTACTAAACCAATTTCTAAATCATATATTGAATACTCATTTTCAAATTCTTTTTCTGCTTTCATAGGAATATCAATATAAAATATTTCTTTACCTTTGGTACAGGTTAAATAATATTTATAATCTTTTAGTATCATGTTAGTTAGTGAATTAACATTTATTTTTAAAGCCTGTCCGCCTGAATACGTATCAACTGTATTACCATTAAATGCACCACTTATAATAGAATTTGCTTGTAATATTTCTTCATTATTCCAAATTTTTAATTTCACATTATCGATTTTTATTAAATCACCATTTTCTAAATTATTTAAAGAATCTACATTTCTACATTTTTTTAATACTTCTCTTAAATAAATTGAATTAGTATTTTTTATTTCTTGAAATTCTCTATATTCATGACTTGATAATTCCATTAACTCGTTTCCTAATTTACTGCCAAATTTTATTTTTTTTGGATTAACAGACCCTTCTATACTATAAATTTCTTTATTTTGTTTTTCACGTTTATAAAATTCTTCTACTTTAATTTTAATACGATTATTAATTAGCATAGCAATTTCAAACATCTTTGGATAATTTATATAATACGTATTAAACAAATTATTTGTATTATCTTTATCCTCAAAAAAATTATTTGTAATGTTTTCAAAATTTTCATATATAATTATCAATATTAATATTACAAAATAAATAAACCTAAAATTATATATTTGTTTCCAAAACATACAAGTAACTAGATAAATAAATATTGTAAATAGCAACTCAATCGCAATTTTAATTATTATTTTAATTTTATTCAATTTATTATATCTCCCTCAAAAATTTTATAAAAAAACAAAATATAAAAGTAATATATTACCTCTCATATTTTGCTTTTCTTTTGTATAATTATTAAATTTTATCAAATCCCTCATATTCTTTAAATGCCAATAAATATAATGCTTTTAATAAATCTGGATTTTGTTCCCTTAATTCATCAATAACAGTGTCTGTTCCTACTTGCAATTCTTTATTTTCTTCTATAATTTCATCAATCAATTTAGGAAGTTCCATACAAATTTTATAAAATGCTTCTTTATCCCCAGTTACTATTTCATAAAATTTATCTAATGAAACCCTTCTAATTTTTTCATTTTCCATTTTTTCTTTATCAACAGAAACTTTCCATATTATGTTTTGGCTAGTCTTTGCTATTGCTTCAACTAAAAAGCATTCTGCTGTTCTATCTTTTGCAATTTTATTTAGCATTCTCATATATGTTTTTTGCGAAGATGAAGAATTCATTGTATTATGCTTATTCTTCATTTCTACATATATTTTAGTTCCATCTTCTTTTGTATAAATAACATCAAATCCTTCTTTTGGAACTTCACAATTTTTAATATATTTAAACATATTTTGATGAAAATAACCAATAGCATTTGAATTTGTTTTATCTCTTTGCCTTACAAGTTCATCTCTTATTACTTCTTCAAAATTTTTTCTATAGACTTTACTATCAAACACCATTTTTATTGGATCGACAATATTTGAATTGAATTTGCTTAAATCTATTCCATCTAATGTTTTTTCATAAGTAGAAATTGTATTTTTTATATGTTCTTTTAAATTTTCTCTTGTTATAAAACTAAGACTCCACATTTTCATTCACTCCTTTATTTAAAGCATTCATTATTGATAAACCTACTTCTTTTGCTAATTCTACTGGAACAGCATTTCCAATTTGCTTATAAATATCATTCATTTTTCCTGAAAAATTCCAATCATCTGGAAATGATTGAATTCTTGCATATTCTCTAGTAGTAAATGGTCTACTTTCATCAGGATGACATCTATCTGTTTGTTTCATCATTGGAGAGCAAGTTAAAGTTAAAGAAGGTTCATCCCAAGAGATTCTTCTCGCTATTCCGGTTCTTCCTCCACCCATAAAATAGCAAGATTTCATATAATCTCTTGCAACATCATCAGGTAAATCTCTCCAATATCCACCTGGAGGAACTAAATCAAATACCTTTTTCTTCTTTTCTGGATATTTTGCTCCAATTGAATCTGGAACATTTTGTAATACATCTCTTAAAACAGGCTTATAACTATGTGGTTTAGGATATTCAAATTTAACATTTTCCTTTAAATCTTTTCTTGTTCCTATTATAACAACTCTCTGCCTTTTTTCTGCCACACCATAATCCCAAGCATTTAATACTTTCCATTCTACACTATATCCCAAATCTTGAAAGACATCTACCATTGTTTGAATTGTTCTTCCTTTATCATGTGTAGTTAAACCTTTCACATTTTCAGCTAAAAACATCTTTGGTTGTAATTGTCTTAAAAATTCAGCATAATAGAAAAACATTGTTCCTCTAACATCTTCTAATCCTAATTTCTTTCCTGCATAGCTAAAAGATTGACAAGGATAACCACCAGATAATAAATCTAATTCTCCTTTTTTTAAATTAAATTCTTTTAATAAATCTCGTTGTGAAAATTCAACGATATCACCCTCAATTACATTCCAATTTGGTCTATTTAATCTTAATGTATCACATGCATTTTTATCTATTTCTATTAATCCAATTTCTTCAAATCCAGCTTTTTCTAGTCCTAAAGCTAATCCTCCAGCTCCTGCAAATAATTCTATACACTTTCTTTTCATCACTATTGCTCCTTAACATTCTATATTAATATATCACAACTTTTTATTTTTTTCTACAATTTTGTTCTCATTTCTTTTTGTAATTTATTATCATATTGATAATAAATATTTTCCATTTTTTACCTTTTCTAAAATTTTTAATTTGTTTAATTTTTTGATGGTTCTACTTATTGTAGCAATTGACACCTTTAAATTATTAGCAATTTCACTTTGCGTCATTTCTATTAGTCCATTTTCGTTTGAAATATTCAATAAATATATTATAATTGATGTTTGTTTTTTGTCAAAACTAGACAAAATTTCACAAAATATATTTTTATTAATTAATATATCTTCTTTTGAAACATTTATTTTACTCACTTTTTTTATTCTTTTCAGCATATTATAGGTTTGTTTATGAGCTATTTTATTTAAATCTCGTGATATATATTTTAATGCAAAAATACAATTATTTTTACTTAACTTTGTACAAATTACATTATATGTTTTTATCATATCTATCTTAATGTTTTCATTATGTTTAAATATTTTCATCTTTTTATTATTTTCAAAAAATATTGGTACCTGTGTGCAATCAGTATTTATATAAAATATTTGTTTTTCATTTTTTTTAATAAAACAACTTAAAATCAAATTCATTGCTTGATATACCGCAAAAACTTCTATTTCAGTAGAATTTTTTATTTCTATTCGGCTCTTTTTTGAATACGATTTTAAGATTTTGTTTTCTAGCATTATTACAATTGAATATGTTGCAATACTATATTTTTCATCAAAACTAGCATCTGTATATATATTATATTTTTTAATTTTTTTCATAGTTAGTCACTCCCATCAATTTTTTCATATTATATAACAAAACCCTCACTTTGTCAAACATTTGTTTTTATTTTTGTAAAAATTTTTTTAAAAAAACAAGATGCTATAAAACACCTTGCCCCTGTAAATATTTTTATTATAAAATTTTTCTATATGGAAGTTAATAAATTCCACAGGCATAGATTTAAACTTACAATTTCCTGCTAGTTGGGAGACTGCAAAAGAAATAAAATTTGAGCAAGGCTTTACCTCTCCTGCTCCTCGTGACTTTGTTGGAACTGCACCACTTGTCGCTCCTGAAGCAATAGCAATGTATCAATTCACTCTAGCACATAATTTCAGGTTAATTCTTGCTTATCATACACAAGGTAGAGTAATTTACTGGAGATATCTTGATTTTCTTCCTCCTGCATCATACTATATCGGTGAACAATTTTCTGCATCAAGTGGATACCAATTAGAAGATACTCCTTATGCATCAAGCTTTGCTGGGTACAAAGATTGGTTTATTCAAAATTACAACTTACCTGGATATACCATAGAATGTGGCTTTGGTAATAATCCGCTTCCTATCTCTCAATTTAATACAATATATGCAGAAAATGAAGGCATACTTGTACTTGGAGCAGTTTTGCCAGAATAAGTATTTCTTTAAATTAGGCACGAGCAAAGCGCCTAGGTGTCCTTTGTTCGCGCCCGATTTAAGTTTCGAACTAATAGTCGAGAAATCTTAAAATGGCAAGCTTTCAGCCTTTTTGTTTTATATTAAATCATCAAAATTTCTTGCACTATAAATTATATGAGTAATTTCCATTATAGTATTTCTTACGGTATAAAAAATAGTAAAATTACCAATATAAATTCTATACCAATCATATTTCATATTTACTTTACTTTTATATATTTCATAACTTTCTGGGCTTTTACTTCTTTGTTCAATAGCATTATGTACATTCTGTAATAATTTTTCTGCAGTTTTTCTATTCTTTAATATAAATGTAATATAATATATAATCTCATCTAATTCTTCACTAAAAGAAGGAAGATATTTTATCGTATATTTATTTTTTACCATCGATTATCCTCCTTGCTTTTGAAAAAACTTCTTCTTGGTTCAAATATTTAGTATCTGGATTATCTAGTTCTTTTTCTGTTTCTAATAGTATTTTATCTATATCAATGTTACCAAATCTTTCTTCTATTGCCTTATTGATTTGTATTTCATCTATCATTTCAGCATATTTTTCTAAACTCATTACTACCATTGAGCCATATCCATTTTTTGTTAAATATACTGCTTCATCTTCTTTTAAAACTAACTCCTCTATTTCAGGGTATTTATTTCTTAAATCTGATACTGGTCTAATATTAATCATAATTTGCACTCTCCTTTTTAATTATTATCAATATTTTATCATAATATTATCCTTAAATCAATTGTTTTAATAAATAATTTTAATTTTTTAATATTAATAATTTACTTAATGCTTTTTTATTATTTGCTTCTTTAGCATATTTTATTAATACTTGTACTTGGTGCAGTTTTGACAGAATAGGCATTTCTTTATATTAGTCAATAAAAAATAATCATTCTGCTTTTTGCCAAGCCAAGAATGATTATTTACATTTTTATACGGTAACTACTTTCACTGTCTCTCATTTCTTATTTTTATTGTACACAATTTTTGAACTACATTTGTGTTTTAAAATTATTATCTATGGAATATTTCTTTAATTTTATTTATAATTTTCTTAAATATAGATTCCTTGTATTCTACCATAGTCACATTATTGGTATTACTATCCTCTGCTAAGATATTTTGTTTCTTATTCTTAAAAATATCATTTGGATTGTATTTTTCATATTTTTCCTTTTCCATTTGCTCTATATCATATTTTTCTTTTGCTTCTATTCTTTCTTTTTGATAATCTGTAGCCCAATATTTTTTAAATATATTAGCAATTATAGCTTTTGCTTCTTTAGATAAATTTTGTTCTTCCAAAGTTTTACTAGTGTCAATTTTAAAATCATAGTCTTTTTTCATATTAGTTTTCCATAATAGAATTCTATATTTAGGTATTTTATTTACATCTTCTCTTTTAGTATATTTTAATACTTCTATAACTTCTTTATATGCGCAAGCATAATTTTCTGCAATCATACAAATTCCTCCTTAGTTTATTTTAAAACACGTTTTCTAATTCTTGTGCTATTTTTTCGTATTCCTTTTGCAATTCTGCATCTTCTAGATCTACATCATCTGAAATTTCTTAAAATTCCAATTCACTAACTGGTTGCATATTTTTTTCTTGACTTTCAACAGCTTGTTTTTCTTGAGTTGGTGTTCCTATTGTATATTTTCCTAAATCAGATGCACTCCATATTTCTGCAAGTGCTTTAGGTTCTGTATTAGCTGCTTCTCTAGCTACATATACAGCTGCAAAATTATCATCATCTATATATTCTATTTTATCTGTTCCTGGTATTTCTAAATCATCATCATCAAATAAATAATCATAGCTGTCTTTATCATATCTTACTTCCCTTGCTCCATCTTTTTCTACATTTGCATCTAATGGTTTTATACTTTCTAATCTACTTCTCATTTATTTCACCTCATTTTTATTATAACACTTATAACAATTACCTTTCAATAGTTTATTTCAAATTCATCACTGCCACACACTCGACGTGACTTGTAAATGGAAATAAATCAACTGGCGTAATCTTTTTTATATCATATGTATCTTCCATCTTACTTAAATCTCTTACAAGAGTTGCAGGGTTGCAGCTTACATATATAATTTTCTTAGGTTTTATTTTAAGTAAGTTTTCTACTGTATTTTCATCAAGTCCCCTTCTTGGTGGGTCAACAAATACAACGTCTGGCTCTATTTTTTTATCAAATATTAATTCTTGCAAAAGTTTTTCTACATCCCCTGCTATAAATTCTGCATTTTTTATTCCGTTTATTCTTGCATTTTCTTTTGCATCAATTATGGCATCCTCAACAATTTCTATTCCATAAACTTTTTTTACAAATTTTGATGCAAATATTCCAATTGTCCCAATTCCACAATATAAGTCAAATACAATGTCTTCCTTGCTCAAATTTGCACCTTTGATTGCTAAATTATACAATTTTTCCGTTTGAATTGGATTTATTTGGTAAAAAGACATCGGAGAAATATTAAACGTATAATCTCCAAGTTTATCCTTTATATATCCGTTTCCATAGATTACTTCATTTTTGCTACCTAATATAACATTTGTGTTTTTGCTATTTATATTTTTTATAATAGTTTTTATATTTTGGAAATGGTTTAAAAGCATATTTTTAAGTTTTTCTTCTTCTGGAAGCTTACTACTTGTTAAAACTAAAATACACATAACCTCATCAGTTTTCATTCCGTATTTTATAACTATATGCCTAAAAAGTCCTTTTCCTGTTTTTTCATCATACACACTTATATTATTTGTATTTATAAAATCAATAATAAGCTTTGCAATATTTTGTGAGATTTTTGTTTGAATTTTACATTCATCAAATTCGATTATTTCATGTGTTCTATTTGCAAAAACACCTACAATTGCTTTTTGCTTTTTATCCTTACCTATTGGAAATTGTGCCTTATTTCTATAAAAATATGGTGTTTCCATCCCCACTGCATCTAATACGTCAATCTTCTTATTTAAATTTTTATTAACTAAATTTTGAACCGTCTCTCTTTTTAATTCTAGTGTTTTTTCGTATTTTAAATGCCTTAAATTGCATCCTCCACATCTTTTATAGCTTAAGCAATCACTTGTAGCTCTATCATTTGATTTATCAATGATTTGAATGAGTTTTGCAAAGGCATGAGATATAGTTGTCTTAAGTATAAGAATTTTCGCCTTTTCTCCTTTTATTGCTCCTGGAATAAATATTGTATAATTATCTATTTTTGCAATGCCTTCTCCTTCATATCCATTGTCAATTATATCTACTACATATTCTTCATTTTTCTTTACTGGAATTTCCATAAATAAACTCCTTTTCTCATCATCTAACATATAATATTTTACCATGCATTCTACACACTTTCAACATATAAAAAATAAATATATTTCCACAAAAGATAGTCAGAAACTTTTACTTTCATTTTGTAACCATTTTTCTAAAATCGAATAATATATATCATAACGAATGAACAAAAATCTTAGAGTTTTTACGGGGAGGTTTCAAAATGAACGGTTGCTGTGGTAATAGTGAAATTTTATGGTTCATTATCTTATTCCTACTTCTTTTCTGTTGCGGATGTGGTAACAGATGTTCATGTAACAACTAATTATACTTAAATGCTTAACTTTCCAAAAAGCACATAGCTTTAAGCTTCGAAAGGGGGGAAAAAGATATGCCAGAGACAAGAGGTTGTGGTGGATGCGGAGGCTTCGGTGGTGACTGCTGTTGGATAATCATCCTATTCATATTAATAATATGCTGTTGTGGTAACGGATTTGGTAACGGTTGTGGTTGCTAATATTCGATAACATATAATAATAAAACTAGCCATTATCTAGATTAATTCTGGAGTTTAGGCTAGTTTTTCTTTTTTTAGATACACCTTACTAAAAAATATAAATACCCCAATGCTATAAAATAATTTTGAGAAATTTTATAAATTGTAGAAAACTAAAAGAGACTATAAAAAAATTAAAATGTTTGATATAAAAAAATTTAGGCACTTATAAAATAACACGTTATAAAATGTTTCTTGTTACATTTGACAAATTCTTAAAATCTGTGTATAATAAAAATAGAAAATGAGAAACCGTAGAAATATGGTTACCACTTATAAAAAGCAATAACAACACATTCCTTTTGGTCAATTAGCAGAATGTGTTGTTATTTTATTCCTTATTTATTATTGAATTTACATATTGTATGTATATAATCGTTAATAAGGCTACGTTTATAGTTGCAGAAGCAATTAAGGCTATTATTAAAAATAGTATAAAACTCATAAACACCACCTCACTTTCTGATAGTAAAACTATCTAGTAAAGTGGCAACACAAATCTACTTTTATCTCATTTTCTATGATTTATACTATACAATATTTCTCTTTCTTTTTCAAGCGAACATTACAATTTTTTTATTATAAAATAATAATTATTTGTTATTAAAATAATTTTATTATTTTGTTGCACTTTGGAAATTTTTTTATTTAAACATTTTTCTATCATAAAATTTAATATTTCTTTTACTATTACAGTATATATTTCCCCATTTTAATATAGGTGTATCAACAGGATTACATGATTGGAACACTTGGACAATTCCATATAGACATTGGAAGTTTATACCAAATAATTCAACATACTATAGTAAGCTTACTAAAAAGAAATAAAATTAATAACCCCCATCTCATCTACATATACCTTTTACGCACTAAACGTAAAGCTTCGAATCGACAGGGGAATTATTAACTATAATATGTAATTGTTAATTTTATTATACAAGTTTTAGAAAAATAATGCAATAGTTTCTTGAAATTTTGTCGTTTGGAGGCGAGTATCGGTTTTTAATCTTTTATTTTTTATTTATTTAAGTATATTTTCAGACTTTTATTATATTTTTTTGAATGCAATTTGAATGCAAGTGAAAAATAGATACAGTTAGTCTCAAATATTCAAAGAACTTATTATATTTCAACATATAGGCAAGATAAAGAATATATCTTGTCCATAAAAAATATTATTATATATACATTTTTGATTAGACGGACAAGATGACAGGTAAATTTCAATAATGACTATTTTAATATCATTTTATTATAGTTCATTTATTATTATATTAAAAGATTAACCCCTATTTTATTACTAAAACAACAAATTATATATCTCATTTAGAAAAAACGTTTATCTTTGTAATATGAAATAGTTACGAATTTTGATAAAGAAATTAAAAAAGGTTGGAAACAGTATGTAAATATTATGGATACGTTGATAAAATGTGATGTAAGAAGTTTTTATGTAGAAAATAATATTTTGTATATTAATGATAATGGTAATAATATTGAGGTTGAAATGGTAAGAAAAACTCCACGTTATGAAGTAAGATATAATGGTAAGTTAGTAAGTGATAGTGAAACAAGTCAAAATGATATTCTTGATAAAATTTTTAAAAATATTTTATCTATAATAGTCAATTTAAGACGTTTTATTTTTAAGGCATATATAATTTCATTACTTACTTGAAAACATTTGTTCACGGTCAACGTCATGCGTCAGAGGACTATATTTTGATAAAAAAGAACCTTTATTAAGATTCTTTCTTTGCCACTATTACCATTCTTCCATTTTCTTGCGAATATTCACAAGTGATTAAAGTTATTAATTGTTCACCATAAATTGCTGATACTCCTGTTTCATATAATTGTATTTTCTTACAATTTTCTATATATTCATTATAAGTCTGTTCATCATTAAAATTTATATAATTATAAAATCTAAATACATTATTTTCATTTTGATAAAAAATTCTTGATTTAAAAACTGCCACAATAGAATATTCGCTTTCTTCATTATTAGTTGCTATTTTAATTGTTTTATGATTATCATAAAAACTTTTATCTTTATATTTTAGTAAGTTATTAAACATCTGCCCATCTTTCATATTATGCCCATATATAATAAGATTTGAATTATTATTTAAAATATCACATTCATTTTTCAAATATATTGAACCATATTGTGAATTTTCTTTTTTGTAATTATGTTTTAAATAATATTCATTATCAGTTGTTTGTAGTATAGGATAATTTATTGACGTATCCTCAATTTGTATCCAAGCCTTTACATCTACATTTTCTTGTTGTAAAGTTATTACTTTTTTCATATTTTCAGTAAATTGTTTTTGATTATCATTATCTTCTATACTATCACTAATTTTAACATCTTCATAAATATTTTGATTACTATTTGCAATAATGTTTTTATATATTACATAACTGGTACATACCAAAATTACTAACACTATAATTACAAATACTTTATATTTCACATTTGGCTTCTTTTTACTATTTTTACTCATTTTTACACCTTTTTTATTTTAAAGGGAAGTTAAAACTCCCCTTTATTCTTATTTATTATATTTTTTTATAGTAACTACTATTGCTATTGTAATAACTAATAATATTATTCCCAATTCTTTTGAAATATTATATCCCGTTTTTGGCTCATTGTCTAACTTATGTTCTGGTTTGTCTACATTTTTAGACTGTTCATTATTATTTAAAGATTGTTCAGTTTTATTATTGGATGATTGCTCAGTTTTATTATTGGATGATTGCTCAGTTTTATTATTGGATGATTGCTCAGTTTTATTATTGGATGATTGCTCAGTTTTATCTTTTTCTACTGCAAGCATAAATGGAGATAAACTATCTACTACAATTTTTACTTTTCCATCTTTTACGGTTTCTTCAAATTTTTCAAATTCATCATCATTTTCTTTATAATGTATTATATATGCTTTTTTTCCATTAAACTGTTCACCAACATTAAAAGTTAAACATAATTCTCCTTCATAATCTCCAGTTACTTTTATATCATATGCTTGTATATACAAATCATCTGCTAAAGTAGTTATTTGACTTTCCATATCTAAATATCTTTTATCTTCTTCTAAAATAGTATTGGACTTTACTTCTCCGCCATTTGTAAATACACATTCTAAATCAATATCAATTCCATTATCTTGATTTATTTCATAGACTTTTCTTTCTTGTCCTTCAACCCTTAATTCGAACACTTGTAAAATTTTTTCTTGTGGGTTTTCATAATAGAAAAAATATGTTTTTGGTTTATAAAACATTGTAATATCTTTTATATAATATTGATATATATATCTTTGAAATGTACCCATTTCTGTTGTATTTTCTTCTTTCTTTTCCAATTCAAAAGTGCCTATATTATCTATATTAAATTTTTCTCCAATATAATTATTACATTCAACTTCTAATTTACGACCTTCAAAAGAATTTAGTGTAGATATTCCTAATAAAGAATATCCTGATGAGCCATCACCATATGTTAATTCGCAATCTGAAAACATTTGCATAACAACTTTAGGTTCAGTTATGCTAAATCGAAGATTTAATTGGTTTGTTTCAGTTTGATTATCTTCTAAATAACTGGTAATAGTAATTTTTCTTAACATTTCATCATAACATAAATTTTTAGCAACTTCCTTAAATTGTTCATACTTATTAGTAATATCTTTCTTAAATAGTTTTACCTTATATTCTGCATATTTAATTCGATTTTTCTCTACGATGTTACATTCAATTGTAGATTTTTCACTTTTAATTGTTACTTTTTTTGTATTAGTAGGTATTTCAATCAATAATACATCATATACATATCCCTCTATCTCTTGTAAGTTAGATGGATTATTTAATAAATCATATAATTTTTCACTTTTAATTGTTATATCATACTCATCATATTTAGTATCTATTCCAGTTTCAATTAATCCTTCCAATAATATATTTTTTGGAATTATATTTGTTTCGACAGATGTCTTACTGGCTGAAACTTTAAATTCTTCTCCTTCTTTTAGCTCCGTTTTATCAACGTCAGTTGTTATTATTTCACCTTCATAGCTCATACCATAACTTGAAGTAATATTAGTAATACTTATACACATAATAATTACAATAAAGGTACATATTATATTTTTTGATTTTTTCATCATATTTTCACCTCCTTTCAAAAATATAATATCACATATTTTAATGCTTGTACACATTTTTGTGTACTTATTTTTAATTTATTTTTGTGTACTATATAAAATAAGTTTAGGAGGTGCATTAAATATGGATAAATTAAAGATAAAAAAAGATAATAAATCTAATGATACAATAACTAGAACAATAAGAATGTGTGGTTCTACTTTTGATAAAATTAGTGAACTTGCTGAAAAGAATGAAATTAGTTTTAATAGTGTAATAAATCAAATTATAGAATATGGGTTACAAAATCTTGACGATGAATAAAAAGATGATACATAAGACATTGATTCTTATGTACCAAAATTTTTATTTTTTAAAAATCTTAAATTCTATTGAATTATCTAATTCAATACTTAACGAGCTACCTGTTAAATCCATCTTTATTGCTGAAGCAATATTTATTTGTATTTCATTATTATTTTTAGAATCTGCAATATGTAAAAAACCTGTTTTTGCATTGTAATTTATATGTGTATTATAAAATTCAAATCTTGCTTGCAGCAAATTATCCAACTGTACTATTATAGTTTTATTTTCAAGCATTTTTATTTTTTCTTTTAATTCTTTTTCTGTAATTTTCATTTTTTAAAAACCTCCTCATACATTTTTAACAATCAATAATTATTGTATAATCTGAACTCATTGTCAAAATAATCGTATCATTATTTATTTCTACATTTTCAATCAAATAGTTGTCAATTTTTAACTGATTATCTTTTCCATCGGATAAAATAGTTGTATCTTGTGATATATAATATCTAAAATTATGTATTTTTACGACTGTTTCAATGCCACCGCTAAAAATAATATTTACTGTTTTGTTCTTATATCTTTTACTTAATACTTTTACTATTTTTTTTATTGTATCTTTTTTCATTTTCTACCCCCTATAATTCTAAGATTACTGTAAAATCTTCATATATTAATTCTATATGACATTTTTCTTCTATTTTAAAATTTTTCATCATCATAAATTCAATAGAAAAATCATGCTCATTATTAAAAATTGTCAACTTGTGTTTATTTATCATAATTCTTGTATTTTCTATGAATATTTTGGTATCTAATATTCCTCTTAGCTGTATCATAACTTTTACATTTACAAATTTTTTTAATAATATTTTTTTTAATTCCAAATAATTGATTGTACTAATCATTATACATTCCCTCCAATTTTCTTTTTTAGTTCAAACCATTTCGTCTTGCCACAACCAGCAATTCGCCATGCTTCTGAATTTTTTATTTCGTTTTTTTCAATTTTTTTAATTAATTCTTTTATAAGTATTGTATTTTCTATATATTTTGGTCTACCTTTTCTATTATTTTTTAAATTTTGATTTTTCATTTTTTAATACCTCACTTTCATATATTTTTGCAAAATCATAAAATTTATTACGTTTTAGTCCTGTTAGTTCAATTCCTTTTGTCGCAGTTATTTCGCCATTTTTCCATTGTCTGAAAATTGCTTCAAAGTTAGAAGGAATTTCAATTTTTGGTCTGCCAAATTTTATATTTTTAGCTCTTGCGATTGCAATACCCTCGGCTTGTCGTTTTCTAATTGTTTCACGTTCATTCTGAGCTTTCCAGCTCATTACTTCAAAAATAATATTACTTATCATGTTTGCAAGTGGCTTTATGTTTTCATCATCATAATTTATATTAAGGGCTGGAAGGTCTAAAACTCTAACATTTATTTCATTATCTCGAAAGTATTGCCACTCTTTTTTTAGTTCCGTTTGATTTCTACCAATCCTATCTAGTTCTTTAATAATTAATGTATCGCCACGTTCTAAACTTTTTTTCATATATTGATAACCTATTCTTTCAAAATCTTTTCCGACTCTGTTTGTCTTGATATATGTATTTTTCTTGTATGCCCATATTTTTTAATACTTCTAATTGTCTGTCTAAGTTTTGGTCTTTCGAACTTACACGAACATAAGCAACTGTTTTTGACATCTATATCAACTCCTTTCATAATATATTGTTTATAAAAGTGGTATTGACTTTTTAAATGTTTAGAAAATATTACAACCACTTTTATAAACAAATTTTTAATATGTTTTTTACTATTTATAAAAGCATACTTTTTTAAACAATTATTTTAATCTTCTTTTTTAACAGTTAGAAATTTTAATATATCCTCTGTTATTCTAAAAAATCGTTCTATTTCTAAAACTGCTTGACCAGTTGCTTTATAATAAATAACTACATAATAACCAGTTTTATTTTTACTTACTTCATAAGCAAGTTTTTTCAAACCGACCTCGTCAACTTTTGTAATATCTATTAAATTCTTAATTTTTTCAATAATTTTACTTAATGCTTTTTTATATTCGTTTTCTTCTAAATCTCCTTTTATAATTAAAACACTTTCATATAAATTCTTATTTTTCATTTTCATTCCTCCAATTTTATTATTTTTTTAAATCTTTCATAATTGATTTATACTCATTATCTCCAATTACTAAATGGTCTAAAAACTCAACTTTTAGTATTTTAGAAGCCTTTAATATATCCTTTGTAATATCAATATCATTTTTACTTGGTGTCGGGTCTCCAGACGGATGGTTATGTATCAAAATAAATTTGTTTGAATTGCTTAATAATACTGTTTTTAATAAATGTGATATTGACAAATTACACATATTTAAGCCACCTCTTGCAATTTCTAAAAAACTAATTATTTCATTTTTATTATTCAATGTTAGTACATAAATTACTTCTTGACTTTCATTTTGAATTTTTAATGTTTCTCTTACAAATGTTACAATATCCAGAGCGTTTGTAATTTTTTTATTGTATTCAAAATCTTGTTCTTTTACTAATAATAATTTTTGTTTAGTTATTTTCAATTTTAAATCCTCCAATTTTTTATAAGGTAGGGAGCCTTATGCCCCATAACCTTACAACTTTATTTTCTATTTTTGAATCTTTTGACTTTTTTCATTTTTTGAAATTTCAATTTTTTTAATTTTTGATTTTTCATTATCTACTGATTTTGTTTCTTTTTTATCTTCGACTTTTTCTATTTTTTTTGTTTTTATGTATAAATCAGTAAGTTCTTTTAAATTTCCTGTTTCATATCCATTTTCAAAAAGAAAGTTATTTATGTGTCTAATCGTTGTTTTACTATCCCATTTTTCTACTTCATTATGAATTTTTATTTTTCCGTCTATTATTTCTGCAATTAAAAAGCCAAAACTTTTTAGGTATTTGTTACCATTTTCTTTAGTTCCTACAATCGCTTTTCCGTGAAATGATTTTAATTTACTCCAAGTTGGAATTAACTCAACTTCTTCAACCTTTGTAGATTTTCCAATTTTTTCATTTTTTAAATTTTTCTCTTCCATAATAAAAATACCTCCATTTTTTAATAATAATTATTAATAGTAGTAATCGTTTAAATTACTAGAATTTTCCCATTACTATTGCAAAATACAGGTATTATGTGTTAATATATAAGTATAGTATTGCAATAGCAATGCTTATGGCTATATCAGTTATTTTACGGTGCAAATGTTAGATAACTGATATAGTTCTTTTTGTGTTTATATTCTTTTGTATCAATAAAATTTTAACATTCAATTTACATCAACTCCTTTCTAGGTTATAAATCTTTTAATCGCCTCTCGCCGTAATGTTTCAACCTACTTATAGCTTAACTCTGTTGGTTCATAAAGTCAAGCGTTTTTATGAACTTTTTTAAAAAAGTTTTTGTTATACAATTAAGGTATATCAAGGCTTACAAAGATTTTTCCACCTAACTTGACAATAGAACAAATGTGTGGTATAATATAATTGTAGGGGATATATTTTTATCTTCTCTGTTTCTGCTTACGCATGTAATTTAATAATAAGATTACGAGCCATTTTAGATATTTTTCGTAACTTATTGAATTTTAGATAAGAAATTCAAAAAGGAAAGGAAAGATGCTGAAATGGATTTTTTAGTATGTGGAGAAATAACTCCAAATTTTACAAATGAAAATGTTTTATTATATAATGAGGATTGCTTAAAAGTATTAAAGGAAATGCCTGATAATTCTATTGACCTTGTTGTAAGTGATATTCCTTACCATATCGTTATAGGTAGTAGATGTAGTAAAAAGCAAGGTTATCCTGCCAAAAATCAACGGAAAACTTTTTGAGTTTGATAGCATTAAACCAGAAGAATATATGCAATTATTATTTGATAAACTAAAAGATGATACTCATTGTTATCTAATGATAAATGAAAAAAATTTGGCACATTTACAATTAGAAGCAGAAAAAGTCGGCTTTAAGTTTCAACAGTTAATAATTTGGAACAAAGGAAATGCTTTGCCAAATCATTACTATATGCGTTGTTATGAGTGTATATTGATGTTAAGAAAAGGAAAAGCAAAAGATATCAATGATATGACAACTAAAAATATATTAAATATTCCAAATATAAAAGCAGGAACTAAATTGCATAGTTGTCAAAAACCAGTAGAGCTAACAAATATTTTAATAAACAATTCTTCTAAAGAAGGGGATATAGTTTTAGATATGTTTCTTGGAAGTGGTAGTACAGGCATATCAGCTTTAGAGTGTAACAGAAGATTTATACGGAATTGAAATAGATGAAAATTTTTATAAAATTGCTGAAGAAAGAATTAAAAACTGGAAAAAATAAGAGATATGGGGATATAAATCATATATTCCCTTTAACTTTATAAAATATCGTTAAGTGCACTACAACCCAGCTACTCTATAAAATAAGAAAAGAAGGTTTTTAGTTAAAATATTATTTTGTTAAAATATTGAAATGAAAAATATATAAAAGCTTTATAAATAAAGCATTTTGAGATGCTCTACTCCTAGAGAAGAAAAATTAGATTTTAAAAAATGGCTTAGCCACCTTTAGGTGGCGTATAAAGCCATTTGCAAAATACAAAATCTTTTAAAAGGTTGGAGCTTGGGGAATGCTTGCATTACTCAAGTTCCTATTTTAAAAATTTTGTGTTTTATAGCTCAGTTATAATATTTAAAAGTTAATGACAAGCTATAAAAAATATCTTGTCCATCAAAATTAATTATAAATATTATATAAATTAAAACTATGACAAGATGACAAGATGATATAACAAAGAACCATATTTATAAAATTTTGTTTGTATTGATTGTAAATATATTTTTCTTTATATTTCTAAAATAACTTGTCATCTTGTCCATATTTTCTAAAATATAGTATTTTCACTGTAAATAATAGGACAAGATAGTAAAACTATCTTGCCTATTCAAAGTCTTCTACTTTAATATTGTTGTCTTTCATAATTTGTAAAATACTTTCTATATTAAAAATGTAGTAAGTTTTTTTAATGTTTAGTAATGGTTGTCCGTTTTTCTTTCCTACTTCTCGTTTTTTATCAAATTCATAAAATTGAGATAGATATCTTCCAAGTGAAGATGTTCCCTTAATCCATTTGAACTCATCTTTTTCAGACAAATATTCATATAATTCACCTAATTCAATACCTTGACTTCCATCGTTTAAATCTACTAAATGATTTAACATTCCAGAGTCCAAATATTGATATAAACCATAAAGAAGTTGTAACTTTGGTTCATTTTCTATATTTCTTTTGAATTTTTCATTACTTAACTTCTTTGCATATTTCAAAAGATTATCTGTAACTTCTGTGTTTTGATTTTCTTCATCAATTACCTTTGCTACGCAAAGTAGAGGATTCCATAAATCATCTTCTCTTAATGAATAACCTTCAAAACTTACTTGTGCATTGTCATATATATCTTTAATTTTGTCTGCATAGATATAGCCAAAAATATATAAATCATCAACTAAATTATCAATAGTTCTTTTTACACTCTTATCTTCTCTATATTTAGTAATTTTTACATTTTTTACTTTTACAGTTGTATATTTTATTACTCTTTCAAAAAGGACATCATCTATGTTGCTAATACCTCCCATAATTTTTGGTGAAAATGACCTAAACTTTTTAATCTTATTATTTTGCCCAACACATCTTGGAACTACACCATCAATATTAAATCCTTGATTTAATATTTTTATAATTTCTTGTTTATCTTCACCGTACATTTTTTCAAACTCGTCCAGAATTATTGTACTTCCGTCGTTATCAATTTGCCTAAATATGTTGGCAGGATTTACATTAGAGCAAAACATAGCATTGAAACATAACTTACTCATTATTTTCATTATTGTTGATTTTCCTGTACCTCTTTCTCCATTAAGCCATAAATAAGGAATAACTTGAAATAATACATATACATAAGTCATCATAATATAACAAACTATTACATCAAGAAATTCTTTTTGCACAACTACAAATTTTTTAAATAAAGCTTTTATTATATTAAATACATCATTTGCTTTAACAATTTTTCCTTCAACATAATTGGCAAAGTTACTTAATGAAAGTTTACTATCAATAGCTTCTTGGTGTGTTAATATTATTCCAAAGTCTTTTGCTGATGTTATTTCATATACTTTCCTATTTGAAAATCCTATATATGTTTGTTCATTGCCTTCTTTATCAAAAGATTTTATACCATATATCATACCATAATTTGGGCGATAATCAATGGCTGGAAAAATACGGTCTATTGCAACTTCATTATCTACTCTTTTTAATATATCTTCTTGATAATTTTTTTCCTTTCTTTCAAAACTTGTAATTTCGTATGAATTTTTACAAAATGCAATAAGCTCAGCTTTTTCATCTTTAGTAAAATTAAAATGTTCTACTGCTAATTTCATAAGTTCTACTATATCCTCTTTTGACAAATTTTCTTCTTTGACTATTACTGACTGTATGAATATTTTAGCATTATTTAAGTTGTCAGAAGTGTCATTAGACACTTCTAGTTTTCTTAGTTCTCCTTTGTAAAATTCCATTGTTTCCATAACTTCTGTATCAATTTTTTCTTCACTTTCTTTATTTTTTTCCATTTTTATTTTCCTCCTCTTCATCTTTAACAATAATTTTTATTTCATTAGGTTTTGGTGTTTCTATTGGTTCCGTATAAATTATTTTAATAGTTTTACTATTATTACACAAAAACCTTTTCATTTCTAAGTATTCTTTTATGTCTTGCTCAATAAGTCTTTTATATTTGACAGAGGCAATATCAGTTATTAAAGGTTTTGTTGAATTTATTTTTATACAAATTGCATATCTTCCTACTTTTTTCCCTTTTTCAGTTAATATAATCTTTTTTCCATCTCTTTTAATGTACTCCATCTCTTCTAAGATATTATTAACTTTTTGACCTGATAATGTTTTGCCTTCTATAGTTATTTCTTTACCTACTTGCGTAGGTGTAATATATTCTTCATAATCTTTGCTAGATAATCTTTCCCAATGGTTTTCTTTTATCGTGGCATTTACGATGTCATTAATTTCTGATTTTATCTCAATTTTCTCTTTATCTTCTAACATTTTACATTCTCCTTTCTATATTTTTTGGATTATCAGAAAGAAATGTGTTATAATAATATTGTGTAATTTAAGATAGCACATTGCTTTCTTATTTGTAAGAAGTGAACTTTTACAAGTTCATTTCTTTTTTATACTTTTTTTCTAAACTCTCTAATTTTCATAAATTTTCCTCCTTTCTTTAATCAAATAGATTTTTATCAGCATTATGTAATATCTCCTGAAATTTTGTGCTTTCTATGCACCAGCCTCCGAAGTCTGTGCCGTATTTCTTACAAAATTCTGTTGCTTTGTTGAGATTAACTTTATAATTATTTGCAATCTCTTTTGCATAAATGAGTCTTGGCAAATCACTTTTATTACATAATTTTGATAATAAATCTCTGATTTCAATTAATACTTTTTCTGTCATTAATTCCTCCTTTCAACAGTCAAAGATTAACTGTGATTAAAGAATATCATATATTTTTCAAGTATAATAGTTGCTAAAAAAAATACTTTAGCAACCGAACGTTGATTTGCGCATAAAAAAAAGACTCCTATAGAAGTCTTTTTATAAATTATTTATTGTATAATATTTTCATTTTTTAAAAACCTTAATTCATAATCTTTATTATTTTCTATTTGTTTTGAAAAATAATATAAATCTGTATCTTCAAGTTCTAAAAATTCTAATAGTTTTATTAATGTTCTTACAGATATATAGTTAACTTTATTATGAATTAAATCATCTAGCCAAGAAGTTTCTTTGCCTATATCTAAAGAAATAATCCATTTTTCTAAATCAGTTAGATTAGATATTTCTTTTTGGGGAATATAAAAAGAAAATGTTGCTTTTACTTTTCCTTTATCACTTATATTATTTTTCAAAGCATTATATCCTTCAAAACATAAAATTGTTTCTGGTAATTTTGAAGAAGTTAAAAATTTATGTAAGTCTTTGAAATCCAGTTCTAAACAAATAAAGTCTAAATTAATACATTCTTGGTATATTCTTTCATTTTGAATTTTTTTTCTATAATTTATTTTTATTGTTTTTATTTTTTCTTTTATTATATCTTTAGGTAAAATATTGCTACTATTTATAATTCTAAATATATCAGTATCTTCCTTTATAAAGTTATATAGCTTGAATAAATAAAACATTTTTTGATAGTAGATATCCATTTTATATACTTTTTGTTTTGAATTCATTGTTTCTATGTTTTGTATGGTTTCATAAGAAAAACCTTCTTGTGGAATTTCATTATAATATTCTTTATACTGTTTATTTAATTCTTGGACAATTGTTTGATTTATAGAATTATATCCAGAGTTAGATAATATTATTTTTCGTTCAGGATATAGGCAATTATAATATAATCTTTCAAATTTCAACTCATTTCCGATATTTTCAATAGTTAATAAATGATTTTTTTCCATTGAACTTTTCATATTACTTAATTTTTCTTTTTTAATACTTTTCATTTTATAATACCTCATTTTGTAAAGTTGTTTTTTTATATTTTTTTACGACTTTCTTTGTAGTTAGGCTTTTGCTACAATTATTTTAGTTCATAAAATTGACTGTATCAAAGACTATTTTTTATAATCAATTTTAATACAGAATTGGTATGCGAGTTTAAACCAGATATACATACCAATTCCTACAAAATACTTGATAAGCATTTATATTTGTATTTTAGCATATTTCGTTAATGCTTTCAAGCAAATGATGAGGAAAGGAGAAAAATATATTGGGAAGAAATGGAAAAGGAGAAGGTTGTACCTATAAAACCATAAAAAAGAATAAAAGAGCAAAATTTCTTGATGAAGAATGTTCAATATGTAAAGCTTGTAATGATAGGAGTAAATGTAACAATAGAGTTGGTTATGATAAATGTTCAAAATGTGAAAATTGTAAAACTGAATGTTTAAAATATTGTGATAGATTTTATTGTTATGAAAAATGGATTGGTCAAGCAACAATAAATGGAAAACATACGACAATTACAACGCAAGATAAACAAAGTGATACCAATAAGAAGAAAAGGGAGATTTTGAGAGCTGTTGATACTGGAAAATATGTGGGAAAAAATAATATTACTGTTTCAGAATTATTAGTAATAATGGAAAATTCAAAACTTTCTTCAAACTCTATAACAGAAAATACATATGCAAGAAATAAATGTGTTATAAATAAAATCAATTCGTTGGGGACAGGTGCTATTCCAGTACAAAAAATAACAAATACTATTATACAAAATACATTAAATAGTATAAAAGGACAAAGTCAGAGTAATATCAATAAAATGTATGATGAAATAAATTGTATGTGCAAAAAAGCATTATTAGATAAGGTTATATCAGAAAATCCTATGACAAAAGTAATAAAGCCTATTAGCGATAAATCCCGTAAAGTAGCCGTACCATTTACTATACAAGAAGAAAAGCAATTAATTGAATATGTTATGAATAATAATTTAATAGATGACCCAAAATGTAATATTGACACTGTTACTTTGAAAAATATAATATTAATTGCATTATTTACTGGAATGAGAATAGGAGAAATTGGTGCATTAAACTATAAAACTGATATAAAAGAAGATTCCTTTATGGTTTCACATACTCTTACAAAAGCAAAAGATGGCAATAAAATTATTATTGGTGAAACTACAAAAACAGGTAGAGTAAATAGGAAAAATCAAAAACTAGATTATAGAATAGTACCTTTTAATGTTGTTGATAAAGATATTTTATTAAGTATATTAGAAGAACAAATACAAGTAGCTCAAAGCAATTCAAACAATAAAGAAAACTTATTATTTTGTAAACTTGATGGAACATATATAAACCATTCTAAAATTACAGAGCACTTCAAAAGAATATGTCGAGAAGCAAAAGTAAAATTGGACTTACCAAAAGGGTGTCATATTCATATGACTAAACACACTTTTGTTACCAGATGTATTGAAGCTGGTATAGAACTATTAACAATTAGTAAACTTGTTGGAACAAGTACAAGGGTTTTAGAAAAAACATATGCACATATTTTATTAGAATTTCAAAATAAAGAATTAGAAACATTAAATAATTACTATAAGAATAATGAATTATCGTTTATTTCTTCTATAAAATCAGTTTGTTAGTGAATACTTTTATTTTATTGCATTCAAAAATCAAAATAATATTAATTTGATTTTTTGAATGCAATTTTTTTGAGGTTTGAATGCGATTTGAATGCAACAACAGAAATATGTTCAAATATTTTTAGATATTCTCAAATAAAAAATCCCTATTTTTCAGCATTTTGGATATTGTGAAATATCTTAGAATACTCTAAAATAGAGATATTTTGGAGGCGAGTATCGGAGTCGAACCGATGATCAGAGTTTTGCAGACTCGTGCCTTACCACTTGGCTAACTCGCCAATTATAAATTTGATAAAATTATCAGCGAATGAAAGAATTATTCTTTCGCAAAATGAGAAGTAACATTCTTATGTTTTGCTGATTTTTTTAAATTAGCAAAACATAAGAATCCGTTACGATTTGGAGCAGGTAACGGGAATCGGACCCGTAACTTAACCTTGGCAAGGTTATGTTTTACCACTAAACTATACCTGCATAAAGAACAAATACATTATGCCTTTTTGTTCAAGTGCTTTATTATGATACCAAAAATTCTCTCATTTGTCAAGTATAAATATTTATTAAATAATAACTCATATTGCATAAAAAGTCCTTATAATAATCTATTATCTTCTTTTTCCTTACATCATTTTTAGCGAGAATATCAAATTCATATATTACTTTATCCCCAATTTTTACAGTAAGTTTTCCGAATTTTATCATCTTTATACACTGGTGCTTGTAATTCATTTTTCAACTCTGTTTCAATTTTTATATCCTTAATCTCCTCTTTTTTCACTGGATATAGTGTTACATCATTTTTTACCAAGTCAATATTCAAATTATTATCAATTCCTTTAACAATATTAAATTTTGAAATATCAACAAGGCTATCAAATTCGTCCTGTATCATGAACCCTAAATCTACCATTTGAAAATTAGCAAAAGTATATTCTATAAGCTTTATACTATCTCTACCTCTATCCTTTTTAGTATCTGCTCCAAGTACCACACATATTATATCCATATCTCCTCTTTTTACTGATGTAACAAGGCATCTATTAGCTCCATTTGTAAAGCCAGTTTTTACTCCATAAACACCCTCTAAATAACCCAATAGTTCATTTGTGTTACTAATATTTTTTGCATAACCATTTATACTTACAGTATATGCTTTAGTCTTAACAATTTGTTCTATTTTTTTTATATTTAACGCATAATCCGAAATTTTTGCAAGTTCATACGCAGTTGTATAATGTTCTTCTTCATCTAAACCATGAGGTGTTACAAAGTGAGTATCTTTTAATCCTAATTCTTTAGCCTTTTTATTCATTAATTCTGCAAACTGAGGCACACTTCCAGCTACATGTTCTGCTAAAGCTACCGCAGCATCATTTCCGAGAGCATAACAAAAGTCCATATAATAAATCTTTAACTGAAATCTCATCATTTGTATGAAGTCCTAGTCTTGATCCTCCTGTTCCAGCAGATTTTGAAGATATTTTTATCCTTTCATTTATATCTTTTACGTTTTCAACCACGACTATTGCTGTCATGATTTTAGTTGTAGATGCCATTTTGCACCTTTTATTTTCACTTTTCCCATAAAGTACCTTACCGCGATGCCCTATCATATATTATGGCCTCTCTTGAATTAATATTTGGTACTTCTGTAATATCTGCTGTCGTCTCAAGAATTTGCTCAATCTCTTCTAAAGTTACATCCACTTCTTCTAATTCATCATCTGCATAAACAGGATTTATTAAACCAAATAATAAAATAAAAATAGCTATACTCGAAAGTATCTTTATTTTTTGCATCAAAAAACACCTCTTTTCATTTATATGAAATAAGAGATGTTTTAATTCTTTTTATTTATGCACAAGCGTGCTTTCCGTTTGGTATTTTCTTTAATTTTGATAATGCACCCTTCTTAAGTTTATCTTCTGGCGTCTCTTGATTTGTTTCTGATAATAATAATTTTTCTTTTTTATTAGAAACTGCAGAAGTTATTTCTATTTTCCATAAAACTAATAATTCTTTCTTAGCATTTCTAATTTTTTCTTGCTCTTCTTTTATTATTTCTTTTGAATTTGCAATTTTTTGTTCAAGATTTCTTATTCTATCTTCATATATCTTAACTTCCGTATTTGCATTAGTATTATTTACGTCATCTAATTTTTCTATTATATTTGCAAATTGTTTTTCTTTTTCATATGATACCCTAAGTTTTTTTAATTGGTCTTCAAAATGTAGATATTGATTTGCATCTATCTTTTTTGTCGCCTCTGTTATAACCAATCTTAATTTTTCCATTCTATCATATCTAGCTTCTTGTACTTCATAAGAAACAATACCAGTTCTATTTTCTTTCGTTTTTATTATATTTCTTGTATCACTCGTCTTTCTATATATCTTTCTCTTTGCTCTCAAAAGACTATTTCTTATGTTTTTATATTCACGCTTTGTAAATATTTCTTCAACATTCTCTACATTAGAAATTGCATCATCAATCATTTTTTCAGTTTCTCTTGGTTCAATAAGTTTTAAATAATCAGCTTCCATTGTAGACAAAATCTTTAATCTTTTTTGTCTTACATTATTGAACTTTTTCATTTTTAACTGTATATCTCTGTCTGACTCTTTTAATATCTCATGTGGAATTGGAACTGAATTAAACATTTTTACTTTATCTACGATGTCAAGTTCCTTTTGTATAAGACTCATTCTCTCTTCTGCTGTCATTTCTTCTTTGTATTTATTCTTAGCTCTTGTTAATTGTTTTTCATCTGCCTTATATTCACTAAAATCCAACTCATCTATATTTTCACATATAGGGAAAATATTAACCTTATCTGCTATAATTGCTACTATTTTACTATATCTTTTCTCTAATCTTTTTATTGTCTTAGAAATTACATTTTCTGCATATTCTACATTTCCTCTATATACCATATACCTTGTTACTTTTAATTTTTCAATATTTTTAGGAATATCTGCACATTCAGTTAATAAATTTAAAACTTTATCTTTTGTTTTTAACATTGGTGCATATTGTTTATCTATCACTCTTTTTATTTTTATAATTTCTTTCTTTTGTTCTTCTTTTTTTTCTCCTTTGTACTCTGCTTTGATTTTGTTTACTTCATCTTCTTTTTCTTTTTTCTTTTTATCTTCCAAAGAATAAAGGTATGTTTTTAATTCTGAAATTGTTAATTTATTTAGTTCTTCAGACATATCTTTTATCCTCCTATCTTTTCTTTTGCATTCATTTAGTATTATACCATATTTTTTCAAAGATTATATTACATTTATATTACATTTATATTACATTTTTGGTTACGGTATAATGTTTTTATATTAAAGAATAGCTGAAATGATTTATTTGAAAGAGCAACGCATACGACTAACCGAAGCGTAGCGTAGGGCGAATGGAGCAGTTTACATATATATCTTTATTTTGTAGACTGCGACACCAAAGCTCTAAAAATAAATCATTTCAGCTATTCTATTGAAACATCCCATTATCTTGTAACCATTTTTGTAATAATTTAGAAACAAAAAGAATGAATTTTTGACAATTTTCTACACATTAAATGAAATCTCAAACTTTGTGCCTTCATTTAAAAGCATTATAAACGTTTTTGTTACTGTTTTATTACTTTTACCTGTCTCATCTGTTATATTTATTTCATAAGTATAATATGTTCCAGCTTCGTTTCCAAATTCTATATAATCAAATTTATTTTTTTCAAAGAAATTTGATTTAACATATTGTTCAAATGATTCATATGTTGGAAAATTTTTCTCTTTAAAGCTATTTGCCAATACACTATATGCATATTTATAGTCTTTATCATTTAATGCTAGCATAAATTTATTAATATTTAAAACAACTTTTTCTCTATCCCCTGCTTCATTATACTTTGTAGTAAATTCTGGTATGTCAATTGTGTAGGTATCAAGAATAACATCATAGTCAAATATTGATTTTGCTCTAAATATATAATATCTTTTATTTTCATCCACACATATATATTGTGTGTAATTTTCTTTACTACTTACTTGATAAGCGCTCATATTTGATTTAGAAAATTCCATAATATTATTAGTTACATATTTTTCAAAATCTTCTATTTTATCAAATTTTGCTTTTGAATATTCTTCATTTAACTGTGCATATGCCATTTCTTTATTGTGTAATAATCTAAATTGATAATTGCTAAAATATTCTCTAGACATACTTTCATTTGAACTATCCTGATATTCGAATGTATTGTTTTTATTTTTTTCAATCTCATACTTAAATTTGTTTATATCTACTTTATCTCCTACTTTGACATTATTTAATCCTATTTGTTCTATATAATCCCATGGCAAAATAGCAAATGTTGAAGTATTAGTATTGATAATAACTGCAATTTTAAAACTTTTTTTACTAAAGTCTTTATATAACACATTTTCGCCTTCTACAAAGTATATAGTAGTATTATTAGATATGCTATATTCTAATGCTTTATTTATAAATATTTTAGTTTCTCCAGTTTCGTCATATAAATTTTCTATATCATCTAATGCTATATTTTTATATTCCCTATACGACTCTGAAAGCATATTATATATAGCTTGCTTATAGAATTCATTAACACCGACTTTGAGCAATTCCTAGCCCAACTTCATTTTCTGATACTGAATATTTTAAGTTTGAAATAGCAGTATAATATAGCTGTAAACAATATTTAACATTAAAATATTCACTTACACCATCTAATTCGCTTACACTCTCGTCTTGAATTATAGCATCATTATCTTGTATTATTGCCTCTTGTTCATGTGATACCGCATTATTATTTAATTTCATAAGTACTATTATAATTGCTATAATACAAATCGTAATTATTATCAATGCAATTAATAATACCCTATTTATTTTTTTCATACATTCTCCTTTTACTATTTAAAGTCTTTTGGACTATCTAGATATGCAAAACCTGTTAATACATACTTAGGATTACTGTTTTTCCAAATTTCACCTGAAAGTGGAATCTTACTAATACCAAACCATCTTACTCCGTCACCTGCATGACTAATATACATATATTGACTGTCAACTGCCTCTACAAAAGCGACATGCCCAGCCGTCCCTTGTTTCCACTGGATTATTGAATGTGCTCTAGGCTCCATTCCAAACTCAAATTGTCCATTATCTAATTTCCAATATCCTGCTGCTTTTTCGAATCCAACATACTTTGGCAATCCTTTTCCATACTTTGCTTCTAGGTATTGACTTGCACGTGCAAATGTCCACCATGTACACTCGAATACCCAGTTCGGATTCGTATCCTTAAATACGTTTTCAGTTGCATACCATTTTGCACCTATTGTATCTACTTTAGCTTTATCAGCACTATTAAGTCCTTCTATTTTACTGCTCTCAGATAATGTTAAATTTGAAACTCTATCTTCTAGTCCTATATATGTAGCAAGTTTTTTCTGTAATTCTAGCATTTCACTATCTAGTTCGCCTTCAGAGCTTTCTCCATCATCTTCATAGAAGTCTCCTACTTGATAATATGAATCTGAAACTACATCATAACCATATTGAAATAACATCCATTCATAATATCTTCTCCTTACAAGCCCTCCTAAAGCTTTTCCGTGCATGGCAATAATCTGCCCAACCATTAGAATAAAGGTCGCAATTTACTTTTTCCTTTAACTCTGTTGTCATAGCTTCCGCAGCTTGGCCATCACTTACCGTTCCTAGTTTATATGGCAAAGGTTCTCCATATTTATCATCTGTTTCCTTCCAATAAGTACTGTAATTGCCTGGAAATGCCTGTACAAGTGAATAGCAATTATAAGAAGCAATAGTCAATGCTGCATATTGATAGTCTTTCAAACCAGATATCAGTCCTTTTACATGGTCTAATTTATCTTTTATAACTTGCTCTTCAACCGCATCTACTATTTCAACTTCTATTAAATCTCCTTCAGATATACTTGTTATTCCATATTCTTCGAAATATGGCAAGCAATCAGTTGTAACACCAGGACCTATTGTAACTTTTTCCCCATATGGATCCCAATATGCTTCATAACATTCCTTCCCCTCAGCATTTGTTTTAATTGTTCCTGTTCCTTCCCAATAGCGAACTTGTTTTTGTATAAATTCTATTAAGCTACTATAACTTCCCCCCGAAGTCTGTGTTAATGTGCTCGAGCCAAATAAATCAGTTATATCTTCTATCGATACATCATAAATATCTTCTCCTGTATATATATTCCAGAAATACTTCATTAATTTTTGATGGATTTCAGTATCTTTATGTAATGATAATAAGTGCACTAACCATTCTATGTCTTGTCTTCTTCCATCAGATATTGAATCTGCTGCATCTAAAACAAGTTCTCCATCAGATGCTCTAGGGTATTTAATATCAATACCTTCTGGGTCATATATCGATCCTACATAAAATCTTCCTGTATCATTTTTAAAAGTACCTAAAAATTTTTCATAATTTATTTCTGGTGCTTGTGTAAAGTTTGAACTAACTCCAACATTTTTCCAAGAAGATTCTGTTGCTTTAGTAATTAAGTCTGAATATGATATTTGATTTTTTTCGCAATCTTTTTGAATTTCTGGATCAGGAAATTCCTCCGGAAAAGGAGTATCTATATAATAATTAAACCTCTCAAGGTCTTCCTCTGTATATTCAGGTTCTAATCGTTGAGGCTCACCTTCAGTATTCTGAGTTGTAAACTCTGTCTCAAAATCAATAAACCAAGTATGTGCTTTAGTTACTGAACACACTGAAGTACGCTTTTCATTTGTTGTAACATTTCTTACTTCTTGTCCTGCTGGGAAGTAATATTCTGTTTCAGCTCTATCTTCATCTTCTTCCCACTCTCCTTGAATTTCTGTACCACTGTCACTTTCAACTACAGTTTCAGTGTATTCATAATATTTAGTTTCATATCTTACTGCTTTATCTTTTATATCAGCATCTGTTACTGTTTTTAATTGGTCTTGTATTGTCACAACTACTTCGCTTTCTTCTAATAATAAATCACAAACTGCCATAACCCACTCTGGATTTTTTGAAGCCTTTAAAAGAGAATACAAAAAGTCATATGGCATGCTACAACTAGAAGTTACCTCTGATAAGTGTATAGGATCTGCCTTTTCATAATGTCCTACCTCATTTCTATTAATTACATTTCCATCACTATCAACTTCTTCTGTTATTTCCGTTGTATATGTAGCGAAAAAAACTTCACATGTATTTTCATCAAACGAAAATTTTTTCAAAATATCTTCGCCTGGATTATTATTAATCATGTTTTGAAATTCATCATAAGGTACATATGATAATTGTACAGTCTCTCCCATCGTTCCATCAGAATTCATACTTACTCTCTGTAATTCCACAATTCCTTGTACTATGTAATTACCTTCTTCATCTATTGGGTTATCTTTTTTGTCTTTTTTAGAAGTTGGATTTTCATCTGTACCATATTTTCCAAGTTTTGGATATAAACTTGCAATATGTGTTCTTAGCATTTTTGCAAAATATGCCTTATATACCTCTTCATCCTCTGTACCAAACCAATCAGTAATATCCTCTATTGTAAATTTCTCATTTATGTCATCTTCCGATAACTCGTCTTCATCTTTACCTATAATATCTTCATTATAAGATCCTTTTGTAAAAGCAATATTTAGTTCTTCTATATATTTTGACAATATATCATGATCTAATTTAAAATAATAATCATCTTCATCTCCTGAAACCTTTTTATCTATTTTAAATTGTTCTTCATTACTTAATACCCCACTTATAGCTTCCTCTGATGTATATTCTTGACCATTGTCTTCATTATATTTTGTGATTGCTAAAATTAGTACCCCCAATGCAACCAATAATGGAGCAAATTTTATAAGAATTGGAATAATAATAGCTAGAATTTTTCTAAATATCATTGAGAACGTACTTTTAGCTTTTTTTCTACCTTCTTGCAGTACTTTATCTACATAGCCACGATCTTTTTCATCTTGTTTTGAATCATTTTTCTCATCATCAGGTTCCATACTGTGTCTCCTCTCCTAGAATTATTATATGTTTATATCTATCTTAATTACTTCTTTCTTCACTTTATTGTTTACATAATTGTCATAATTAGTTACAATATCTGAAAACACTATTCCTATTAAAGTTCTTTCTGGATTATATATCTTATTATATTTAATACTAATATTGGTTTTATATTTGTCCCTTATCTCTAATTGTTGCTCAGAAATTTCATTTAAAAACGCATCATATTTTACATTGTTTGTATCATATAAATAAGCGGTTGAAGTCTTTTCCTTTGTATCAAGACATATTGTTTTTCCAATATTATTTATTACACTTATATTTGCTGTTGTATAGTCCATATACATATCTATATAATTTACTGTTAGCTCTATTCCTTCTGTAATGGTATTTTTATTTACGATTTTTCTTCCTATATATCCACTAATGTTTAGATAAGATTTGTCATTTTTTTGTACAACCGTTATATAATCACTTCTGTTATCAGACGATTTTACATTTCCTGTTGCTAATACATCCTCTGTATATTTAATATTATAAGTATATAAATTTCCGCTCATATATAAATTTTGTATGTCATACATTCTATTCATATAAAATATTTGTTTATAATAATTATTTGTAAAGGATTCTAATGACGGATATACATTCTCCTTACATTCGTCTGACAACATGTTATATGCTTCAATCATTTTTCCATCATTACAATACTTTATAAATTCTTTTATTACTTCTGTGTTGTCCTGATTAATACTTTTAGGTACTTCTTTTCCTGTAATTGCACTTTTACCAGTATCAGAAATAGTAGTACTTGTATTAGTACTACTATTTCCTCTTGCGATATTATTTCTTTTTTCTTCTTGCTTTTTCTCTAATATTGCATTTAATGTATGAATAACTAAAATAATGAGAGTTATAGCAATAACTATTACAATAACTGCTGTTCTATTTTCATTGTACCATCTTATAAATTTATTCATCGTATACCTCCATTATTTATCATTATTGTCTTGCTAGCTCTAATTGCTCCAAATATCCAACAATTTCATTAACTCTCTCTTCTGCATCTGATGCACTAATATTGACACCACTTTCTTTTCCTTGTTTTTGGATTTGTTTAGTTGTTTGCTCTATAAATGATTTACGTGCTCTTGAGTTCTTCTCATATATTCCTTTACCTGCATCCCTATTCCATACTGCTATTGAAACAGCCTTCTTTAGTCTTTCATCTTCTTGCTTTATTCTTTCTTCCTCATCTTCTCCGTTCATATCTCTTTCCGAAAAATTCTTCATTCTTTGGATTATCCATTAATTGAAGTGCTTTTCCTATAACTTTTGGGTCTGATATTCCTGCATTTAAGAATGGCTGAACTCGCGTTTTCATTGCTTCTCTTGCACCTTCTGCTCCTAAATATTTTTGTAAAACTCTTAAATTGCTTGGATCTTTCTTAAAGTTTTTATCATATAAATATTGTTGTCTTTTTCCATAATCTTCGCCCCAAAAGCCTACAGTTGCATCTTTTGCTGCCTCTCCTACTTCTTTTGCAAATTTGTCTCCATAATAATTTGCTCCATGGTATCCTGCAAGTCCTGCTGCTCCTGCAAGAGTTGCAGCTTTTGATGGATCTCCTGATGCAACTCCTACTGCAAGACCAGTTATTCCTAATGCTCCTCCTGCAAGTCCTCCTATGGTTGCTCTTCTTGTCCATCTTCCAACTTTCTTCACAACACGTGAAGGTCTTGCTGCATTTAATATTTTTCTTTTATATCTATCTACTACTGCATTACCTGCATCAACTCCACGAGAGAGTCCTGACTTAGCTGCATTTCCAACTACATGACTAACTGCACTAAGATTACTACGAATTCCCTCTTCCTTTTTCCAGCCTCCCTTTACATCTTCCCACACTCTAGCCATACCAAGTCCTCGATTTTCCTTCCACTCAGTAGACTCTGGTTCACTTTCATTATTAGGTTTTGGTTGACCTGAATTATCTGGATTTTGATTGTCGTGAGTTTTCTCGTTGTTTGTATTATTTTTTTGTTGACCTGATTCTTGCTGTTTTGACGGACTACGTGGTTCTGGTGTTTTACTTTGACTAGTCTGTGAAGTTTTATCGCCAGCTGATTTTTGTGAGTTACGTTGGTCAGCATTTTGTGTAGGTTCGATTGCTTTATTGGCACTTCCTGAAGCTCCCCCATTAGCTTTACCTATTAATATCTCATCTGCATCAATTCCATTAGATGAAGCCTTTCTTATTCCTCTATTTTTTGAACTATCATCATCTGAGTCATTTCTTCCACCTTGATGTTTATTTAACTTATTAACAATTGAAGAAAATACTGCTCCTCCTGCAAAGCTTCCTGCTGCACTTAAGGTTCCTGCATTGTCAAATCCAAAGAATTTACGTAGTAATTTTTCTGCTGGAACTAAAAATCCTATTGCAACTATTCCATAAATCATATTATCTGCAACAAGTTCAACTGAACTTCCTACTAATACTGTATATATAAGTAAATGGAAAGGTTGAATTATTACATTAAATACATACTCTCTAACCCACATATTAAAAGCTTGCGCTTTACCGATCTTTTATTTTATCTATTGGGTATGTTAAAGCAACAAGTGGTGCCATTAATGTGAGAAATGCTATGTATATAACCCTTTTCATATACCTAATTGTAAACATAACAATAAATACAACAAGTACAATATAAATTATTAAGAAACCACATGCTTCCCCTACGTAATCATCATCCCATGATACATTAAGATAAAGTCTTGCATAATTTATAAAATACTTGATGGTTGAGCCGTCAGTTAAGTCAACATCTGAATCTTCTCCTGAAGAACTGCTAGACGTCTCATTACTTGCAGAACTATTTGCTGCATCAGTAAGCCTAGAAACAAAATCATCTGTTAAGCCACTATTAAGTCTT
This sequence comes from uncultured Clostridia bacterium, assembly GCA_947624655.1. GTDB lineage: Bacteria > Bacillota > Clostridia > TANB77 > CAG-508 > JAAWPK01. The sequence goes on from CANQLH010000005.1 coordinate 76,542, forward strand.
TTTGTAACATACCAACTTTTAATCTCTGCTGAATATATTAATTCGCAAATTTCTCTTTCTACTCCGTCTACTTCAGCATAAAATTCATAGAATATCCATCCTGGATGATCATCTTTTACAATTTTATTTTGGTAACCATCTCTTAAATCATACCCGCCTTCTGTCTTTAATAAATTTGCTACTTCATTAGAAACAGAATTTGAAACTCTATTTGCCTTATCTTCAGATGATTCTACATGCGTGACATTGCCATAATCTGGATTTAATTTAATACCAGTTTCGATTTGATTGCCTAGCAATTTATTTATTTCATTCACAATATTTATTGCTCCTGCCATTATGTAGTGCAAAAAGAATAATAAGCAAAATGCAACTATCCAGTCCATTAACCTTTGTTTATACTTAGCTTTATCCTGCGATGTACTTGATATTATTATTCTTATACCTACATAAACTAATACAGAAAGTAATCCAACTATTGATAAAGTTCTTAATGCTACATACCAACCTGCAATTACATTTCTTAGCTCTGACATACCATTCCCAGATGATGGTAACACATATCCACCCTCTGGTTCATCTATGCCCAAAAAATCAATACTTAACATTTGTACTTGATTTGCAAATATTAATTCTGGGCTTATCTTAATAACTGGATATTGAATATCGCTTTTCCAATAATCTGTATCCCCTCCAGTTGCCACCCCTGTTCCCGGATCATCAACTGGATAAGTCATTTCTCCAGTAAAGCAAAACTGTACAAGCATTACTACAACATCTGCTAAAAATGTTACCAACGTACGCACAGGAGCAAATAATGTACCACCAATTCCTGCATGAACTTGAGTCGGAGCAACACAAAAGTTAAATAAGAATACGCATACAAATGCTATTATTATTTTTTGTATTAAATTTTTGTTTGAAAAAATTTTCATTGTATGTGACTTCCTTCCTAATATTGTTTTTATTTCTTATCCATTTTTTAATACTTTATTTATATTATTGTCTTGCAAGTTCTATTTGCTCTAAATATTCAATAATTTTATCAACTTCATTCGTAGCTTGTTCTTCATCCAATCCACTATTTTCTTGTATTTGTTCAATAGTCTGACTTCTAAATGCTTGATATGCCCTTGAATTTTTAACATATATTCCTTTTCCAGAATCTCTATTCCATACCGCTAATGAAACTGCCTTTTGTAATCTTGCATCATTATTTTTTCCAAAATCTTTTTTATGCTTTTTCATTAATTGTAACGATTTTCCTATAACTTTTGGGTCTGATATACCTGCATTTAAGAATGCCTGTACTTGAGTCTTCATTGCAGTTTTTGCTTCTTCTTTTCCTAAGTATTTCTGCAAAACTCTCATATTTTTCGGATCACGTTTGAACTCTTTATCAAACAAATATTGTTGTCTCTTTCCATAATCTTCGCCCCAGAATCCTACACTTGCATCTTTTGCAGCATTTCCTGCTTCTTTTGCAACTTTGTCTCCATAATAATTTGCTCCAAAGTACCCTGCTGCCGCACCAGCAGAAGCATATTTTGCGGCCTTCGATGGATCTCCTGATGCAACTCCTACTGCAAGTCCTGTTATTCCTAATGCTCCTCCTACAATTCCTCCTACTGCTGCTCTTCTAAAGGTTCTTCCCGCCATTTTTGCAGCCTTTTTAGGTGCCATCTTTAGCTTACGTATATATCTATCTCCAACTGTTCCAAAGGCATCTCCCAATCCAAGTGCTTCATTTTGTTTAATTCTTCTACCTAGAGTAGCCCATACATTGTAGTTTTGTTCTTCCTTCCAGTCATCTTTCTTCGAATTATTTTCATAACCACTATTTTCATCTTCTTCGTTGTCATCATATTCGTCATCTGCACCTTGTGTTTGTGTTCTACTTCTGTTACCTTGACCTAGTGTTGGTGTTCCTCCTCCGGCATCTTCACCTGGTGTTGTTCCTCCTTCTCTGGTGCTTCCTCCTGGTATTGGTTCTCTTTCTCTAGTGCCTCTTCCTGGTATTGATTCTCCTTCTCTAGTGCCTCCTCCTGGTATTGATTCTCCTTCTCTAGTGCCTCCTCCTGGTATTGATTCTCCTTCTCTAGTGCCTCCTCCTGGTATTG
>CANQLH010000006.1 GCA_947624655.1 uncultured Clostridia bacterium
CTTTCATTTTCATCTTTTATTCCTATTAATTCACAATAATGAGACCAACTCAATTGTCCAGACGTCTGGACAATTGGATAAGTTATATAAAAATTTCTCATATTAAACAAATTATTTTTTACAATTCATCTTCTAAATATTTGAAAATTTATGATTTTTACTAAATTGTTTCTAGGAGAAAACAATTGTATGCTATATTTCTATTTCTATAACTAACTCATGCCTCATATACGTTGCGTTTATTTTTCCACCATTTAATTCTACTAATTGCTTAGCAATAGAAAGACCGAAGCCCAGATGATTTTGTTCCATTTTCTACTGTATAATACCTATCAAAAAGCTTCTGTACAGTTGTTGCATCTAATGAATTTGCTTTGTTTGAAAATGTAATTTTTCCATTTGAAGCTAGAACGATTCTTACATCACCATTGCTATATTTAATCGCATTTGATAATATATTTTCAAATACTCTAATAATTGCATTTCTATCTATAAACTTATAGATTTTTTCTTCACACATTTCTATCTCCGGAGTAATATTTTTTTCTTTAAAAATATTATAATAATTTGCAATTGTCTCTTCTAAAATTTCATTTATACAACATTCTTCCTTTTTTATGCCAATATCTACTGTCTTAGAGAAGTTAAATAACTGTTCTGTTAATGATACTAATTCATTCGTTTTTCTTTCTACAACTTCCAAATATTCGCTTTGTTTAGCTTTATTTTCACCATTTTTTATTAAATCAATATACCCACTCATTGCTGTAAGTGGAGTTCTCATATCGTGTGATATATTTGTTATAGTCTTCTTTAGCTCTTGATTGCCACTTTCATATTTATTCCTTTGACTTTTTAGCTTCTCTAATTCTTTATTTAATTCATTAGCTAATCTTTTCATATCTTTATCTGATGAAGATATTGTTATTATGCTGTTTGTATCTGTTTTTATTATGTTTTCCAATGATGACTCTATTTCTTTAATAGACTTTTTCATAAAATATAATTTTATTACACATAAAAAGCAAATTATAGATAATATAAATATAATTACATAAAATATTAAGTTCACAATTTTTCTCCTATTTTAATTCCTTTTTGTTAAATAAATAGACTCCAATTATATTTGTAACACTTATTAAAACAATAGAATAGATTGGCATTTCATATAAATATCTTGTATCTCCATTTGCTATTTCATGTGCTTGTCCTTGTGGCAAACTTAAATAAATCATTTTTGCCCTTTTTACAATTTTTTCACCTGGATAATTTGGCGAAGGTTCTTGACTTACAATATGCTCTTGGCCATCTTCATAATATGTATTTGTTATATATGGAGATAAATTTGCAGTATATCCTGCCGTCATTTGCGCAACAACAATTGCTATAAAAATAAGTGTACATGCAGTTATTGAAACTGTTATTTCTGAGCATAACATTGTTATAAGTGTAAAGATAGAACAATACGCAATTATAATCAAAAAAGCATTTAAAATGCTCATGGCAAATTCAGATAGTGGCATTTTAAGTGTGCCATATATAGGAATGCCTATTATTAATATTATTGATAAACTTATAAGTTCACAAATTATCGAAGCTGTTATACTTATTAACAAATTTGATAAATAAATTGAATTTTTACTATGGCCGTACTATTATTTTATTTCTAATAAGCCCTTCTGAATGTTCTTTTCCAACGAATACGCTAATAAAAATTGCAATAAATAGTCCTATGTATTCTATATATTGATTAACAACTGTATCTAATTCAACGTTAGCACCGAATTAGCTTTGCTTTATATTGTCTATATAATATAAATGCAGTTACTACTATTGTTAATAACACAAATAACCAATATGTTATATCTTTCTTCATTCTAAAAAAACCTGCTTTTAATAATTTATACATCTTCATCATCTCCTATCAAATTCAAATAATAGTTTTCAAGCGATTCGCCTTTTTCTTGATAGTCATGTATAATGCAGTTTCTTTTAGAAAGTTCTGTAACAATATCTGATACATTTAGTTTTTCATATATATCAATTACTTTATCTGATATAACCGTATAGGGTATTTTGCATTCCTCTAGGTATTTAACACATTCTTTTACATTGCTTACATTAATTTGTATTCTTTTCTTAAATTTTTGCTTTAGCTCTTCACTGCTTATTTCTTTTATTATTGTTCCTTTATCTATGAAGCCATAGTTTGTTGCAATTTTAGATAATTCGTCTAAATAGTGACTAGAAATTAAAAATGTTATTCCTTTCTCTTTGTTTAATTTTAGAATTATTTCTCTGATTTCTATAATTCCTTCTGGGTCTAAGCCATTGATAGGTTCATCTAAAATAATAAAATCTGGGTTTCCTATCAAAGCAATAGCAAGACCTAATCTTTGTTTCATTCCTAAAGAAAAATTTTTTGCTTTCTTTTTGCCTGTATTTGCTAAGCCAACATTATCTAATATATTTTGTAAATTATCATAGCTAGGAACTCCTATTATTTTACATTGTTCTTTTAAATTATCTTCTGCAGTCATATCAAGGCAAATAGATGGTGTCTCAATAATCGCACCTATTCTTTTTCTCGCCTCGCAAATTTTCTTATTTTCGTTTGAAATCCCATATATCGCATATGAGCCAGATGTTGGCTTTTGCAATGCACAAATTAATCTCATTAGTGTTGTTTTGCCTGCTCCATTTTTGCCAATGAGTCCGTATACAGCACCTTTTGGTACATGTATGTTTAAATTTTTAATAATGCTAGTTCCTTTATATTTTTTCTCAATGTTATGTGTTTCTAATATATATTCCATAACCTCCTCCTTTCAATTTTTATAGTACAATAAAAAGATTAAGATTATGGTTAAGAAATGGTTAAAATTTAGTAAAGATTTTAGGGCATCTTAAAACCGATGCCCCAAACTGACTCTATATATTCTTCATTCGATACTTTTCTAATCTTTTTTCTTATATTACTAATATGGACTTTTAGAGAGTTTTCATCACAATCTAATGTATCTTGACTTATTAAATCAAGCAATCTTGTTTTAGTTATAACTGTTCCATGATTTAATAATAATACTTTGAATATGGCATATTCTGTTTTTGTCAACGGTAATTGTTTACCATTAACACTTATCATATGAGTATTGTCATTTAATGTTATATCTTTGTAGTTTGCTTCTTTCTTCTTGACTTTGTTTTCATTTATTCTAAGTTGTACTTTTATTCTTGCTAATAATTCTTCTTTACTAAATGGTTTTGTTATATAATCATTAGCACCATCTAAAAGGACTCTTACTTTGTCTTCTGGAGCTATTTTCGCACTTATAACTATAATTGGTATATCCTTAACTCTCTTTACTATTTCTTCGCCATTTAAACCAGGAAGCATCAAATCTAATAATATTAAATCGATTTTTTTATTTTCTATATGCATCAATGCTTCTGTTCCAGAATAACTATCTATAACATTATATTTTTCATTTTGTAGAATTTCTTTTATTAAATTATGTATATCTGTATCATCTTCTACTATTAGTATAGTTTTCATAGTGATTTTCTCCTAATTATATATTACAGCCATATCATATCATAATATATTTTAGAAAACTAGCTTTTCTATAAATTTAAACTATCTATATTTAATAAGAATTCTTGTAATCCAATGACAGATATACCTTCTTCTGTTATCCATGGCTTAATTTTATCTTTTACTACTATAATTTTTTTAAAATTATCTGATATATTCATTAATGGTCTTTCTTCTTGTATCGTTTTTTCTCTAGTTGGAAGACTTAGCACAGATTGTATATAATATCTTTTATAAAATTGATTGCAAACAAAATCTACTTCTAATTGTTTTTTTGCATCTCCTTCACGAATTTCAACAACACCAACATCTACATTATATCCTCTATACAATAGTTCATTATATAGAATATTTTCCATAATATGACTTTCTTCTTGTTGCCTAAAATTTAATCTACAATTTCTAAGTCCAATATCTGTAAAATAGTACTTTGATGGAGTTGATATATATTTTTTACCCTTTACATCATACCTTTCTGCTTTTTCAATTAAAAATGCATCCAATAAATAATTTATATATGAAGTTATTGTATTAACAGAAACATCCTTTATGTTGTTACTTTCAAATGTATTATATAATTTATGTGGATTAGTTAAGGAGCCTATTGATGAAGCTAATATATTAACAAGAGCATCCAATACATCAATTCTTTGTATGTTATTTCTTTCAATTATATCTTTTAAATACGTTTGTTCAAATAAATTTTTTAGATATTCGCTTTTTTGTTCTTCGGTTTTGTATGATAATATTCTTGGTAGACCACCATACATTATATACTCATTCCATGTATCTTCCTTTTTGCCTTTATATGCTGAACAAAATTCAGCATATGTTAAAGGATGAACTCTAATTTCATCTCCTCTTCCACGAAATTCTGTTATAATATCTGAAGATAAAAATTTTGAGTTACTTCCTGTTACATAAACATCTAAATTTTCTATGTGCAAAAAGCCATTTAATACTGATTCAAAATCTTCAACTTTTTGTATTTCATCTAAAATTACATAATACATTTTTTTATCTTTTATAGAATTTCTAATATATTCATCTAAGACATCAGGATTCAAATATTTATTATTTCTTCTTTCATCTAAATCAATCTTTATTATATGATTTTCATCAATTCCATTTTCTATTAAGTAATCTTTATAAATTGGATCTAAAAGATAGGATTTTCCACATCTTCTAATTCCTGTTACAATTTTTATAAGCCCATTCTCTTTTTTTTCAATTATTTTATTCAAATATATATTTCTTTCTATTTTAGTCATATTAAAAACCTATTCCTTTCTTTGCTCAAATACACTCATAGTTACAGAAAAATATTTTTCAGCCAGCATTAATTGAATATTTTTTCCGTTTAAGTATTTTTTATTCAATATTATTATATTCCATTTTTTTTAAAAAATCAATGCTTATGTTGAATATTTTTTCTTTTTCACAAAAGAATCAAAGAGAGTAAATATATCTAAACATTTACTCTCTTTATGGCTAATATTAATTCTTAAAAATTCTTTATTATACCTACATAGTATTTTAGAATCTGACGAGCGTCACTTGTATTTATTTTTCCGTCTTTGTTTACGTCTGCTAGTTCTTTTTGTTCGTTGTTTAGTTCTTTTATTTTCACATAAGCTTGTAATACTAGTCTTGCATCGGCTGTATTTATTTTTCCATCTCCATTTACATCGCCTAATTTTCCGTTTGTTGGCTCTGGAGTAATTGTAGGTTGTTGCCCTGATATTATTTGTTTTCCTGATGTATAGTAGCTTGTACAATTTTCTTTTATGTATTGTTCGCCTAGTGTCCCTGTTGTAGCTTTTAGCTCAATATTATTAGGAAACGCTGTTGAATATATTCCTTTTGCATATGTTGAGTCTGGTATTGTGTAACTTGTTAATTTGTCTATTTCTTCTTCAGTTTTTGCTATTCCTGTTATGTATGGTCCTGTTATTGGATCATCTATTGTGTAGATTAGACCTTCGTATGCAAAACTAATCGTTTGTGGTCTGTGACCAGGTGAGTCTCCTACCCATGCTTGTGGTTCTATGTATACCCATTTTCCTTCGTCTTGAAAATATGCTGCCATCCATTCATGACCAAAATCTGTAACTGTTGCTGTTGGAATACCTGCTAAATAGAACATATAACTTGCAAGCATTGTATATGTTTGACAGTTTCCTACTTCTTGATTATAACGTGCATATATATAATCTATATCTGCCGTTGCTATATAGGTTGTTTCGTATTTAATTTTATTTATTATAAACGAAATTATTGCATTTGCTTTTTCTCTTTGTGTATTACAATCTTTAATTGCATTATCTAAGTCAGATTTTATTTGGTTATATGTTGCATTTGTTGTATCTTTTTCATTACAAAAGTCTGGCTCATACCCCTCAAATTTAGTTCCTGAAAAGCTAGCTTCAACAAGACTAGTAATTCCTATTGCTTTTACATTTTTTGTTGGTAAAGCATCTAAGAATGTTTGAATTGTAATTTTTTCATTTGTGATTTTTCCTGTTTCTAAATCTTTAAATGTTCTTCCATTATATCTTGCATACATTACAGCACCTGATTTTTTATATCCACATATGGTTGCCGTTTCTGGTCCTAAGGTGCTTGGGTCATCATTTATGCTTACGTATGATGCTTTTATTGTTATTGTTTTTAGTGATGTACAGCCAGCAAATGCGTCTTTGTATATATAAGATACGTCTGTTGGTACTTCTACGTTTTGCAAACTTGTACAATCTTTAAATGCCCCTTCCTTTATTGAGAACAAATAATTAGGGAATGTTACATTTTTTAAGTTTGAGCATCCTTCAAATGCATTTGTTCCTATATATCTTATGCTAACTGGCATTGTTATACTGTTTATGTTCGTGTTTTGATAGAATGCATATGCCGGTATTTCAGTAAATGTTCCTTTTATTGTTGCACTCTTGACTTTGTCTTGATATTCTTTCCATGGACTTTCTGTTATGTTACTGTATGGGCTTCCACTTCCATCTAGCGTAAGCATTCCTGTACTATCTAGTGTCCATGTCATATTGTCTCCGCATTTTCCACTAGCTACAGTACTTGCGGCATATGTTTTGTTGATACAAATTGTTGTCATTAACATTAGTATGAAAATTACTAGCGATGTGATTATCGCTTTTTTCTTAATTGGCATTTTACTACCTCTCTTTCTATTTTTATTCGTCATTATTTTATCATATTTATACAAATAAGGAAGTAACATATTCGTACTTCCTTATCTGCATCACACGAGAAAATTCTGACTGAATTAGTGCTCGTAATAATTAATTATGTTTTACAACAAATGTAATTCCAATTGAAGCAACAACAATCATAACAATAGCTAAAACTAATAAATCTGATACACCAGTCTTAGGTGTATTATCTTTTTTGTTTGTTGTAGTAGTTGTTGTTGGCTTTTTAGTTGTGCTAGTGCTGTTGTTATTGCTTGTACTTCCACTATTTGTAGTTGGTGTCTTATCTGTACTTGGTGTTTGTGTTGTTCCCTCGCTAGGTGTTTTGTCTGTACTTGGTGTTTGTGTTGTTCCCTCGCTAGGTGTTTTGTCTGTACTTGGTGTTTGTGTTGTTCCTTCGCTAGGTGTCTTATCTGTACTTGGTGTTTGTGTTGTTCCTTCACTAGGTGTCTTATCTGTGCTTGGTGTTTGTGTTGTTCCTTCGCTAGGTGTCTTGTCTGTACTTGGTGTTTGTGTTGTTCCTTCACTAGGTGTTGTGCCTGTGCTTGGTACTTTAACAGTAACTTTTCCAGTAGCTAATGTTGGTTGTGCATCCTCCTGTTCATCTACAAGTGTTAAGTTTACAGTTCCTGTTGTACCTTCTAATATTTTAAAAGTAACAGTAGCAATTACTGTACCTTTTGAAATTGTTGCAGCATCTTCTCCTGTTGCTGCCATAGCAACGATAAATCCATCATCTCTATTATTTACCATAGTCATTAATCCATTAACAGTTGCTGATGCAGAAGACTTATATTGTAATTTTTTTGCATCATATTTTAATAATAATCCACCATCTTCTACTGATAAATCAGCTGTTGCTGTGATGTTAACTTTTACTTCCTTGCCAGCTTCTCCTGATACACTACTTACTGATAAGTTGTTTTTTAGTTCAGTTGTTGCTGCTTTGCTAGTATTTGCAAATACTAAGCTAACTAACATTAATAATGTAGCTAATACTAAAATTTTTTTCATATTTGCTTTCATTTAAATTTCCTCCCTTTTTAAATAAAATACTTAATATAATTTATCACAATCATATCATTTTGTAAATATTTTTAGATAATTTTTATTAAAATGTTTTAATTTTACCTATATAGTATAGTAAGATTTGTCTTGCATCTTTGGCATTAACGTTTCCATCACCATTTACATCGGCTACTTTTTTCTCCGTATCATAAAGAGTTCTTATTCCCACATAAGCTTTTAATGCTTCTCTTGCGTCTTTTGAATTTATCTTTCCATCATGATTAATATCTCCCTTTTTACCGAGTAATAATATTCTTTGGAATGCTACAGCTTTACCATTCTGATCTTTGTATCTAATTGTTGCATAATTCGATGTTATAACCGATGCCTTAATGGTAATTGTTCCATCACTATTTATTTTAATATATTCTTTGCCACTTTCTATTTCTGGCACAAGGTTTAGTCCTTGAATAGGTGCTTTTATGCTTTCTCCTTCGAATAACTCATCATCCTTTGAAATTATATATTCTGCTTTCACATCATTACTTTCGAATTTCAATCCACTAAGTCCAGTATTTACAAAAGCATAATATCCTACATTCTTTACTGATTTTGGTATTGTTAACGTTCCTGTCAAGTTTTTACAATTATAAAATGCTTGATATGATATATTCTCTAATGTACTTGGCCATTTTATTGATTTTAAATTTTTAGAATCTGTAAAGCACCCTGAAGCTATATCTGTGATTCCTAACCAAACTGGTAAGTTTAAGCTACTTAAGTCTACATCACTAATTTTATCATCAAATTTGGTAAGCATTATCGTTCCACTTGTTAAGTTTAATGAATATGCGAAATGTTGTAATTTATCTTTTAAAGACACTATATTTGTTCCATTACTTTTTGTAAATGCAGAATCATTTGATACATCTACTGAAAACATTACTACTTTTTTATATCCAAATGCTGTATACCATATTAAATTATTATTATATACAATAGGTTGGCAATCTGATAGTCTACCACCAATAGAGATTGTATCTCCTATTTTCTTACCACTACCATCAATAAGTTGTATTTTAATAAGTCCACCATTATCTTCAGTTGTTTCTTCCCACATAATTGCAAATTTATCATTATTTATTTTTACAAGTTGTGGTGTTTTTACAATATTTTTTCCATCTTCTTTATAATTTGTAATCCAAATTGTTTTAACTGTTTTAGACGAAATGTTATTCTTTGGTACTATGCTTAGGAATATATTTCTTGTTACATTACTAGCCCAGTTCTGTGATTCTTGATTAATTGAATTACCTACAATTAAACAATTATTTGAAGATAGTTCAAAGCCACCTACACTCATTCCTGTAACATTGTTGCCAATTTCTCCTCCTGCTGTTATTAATGCCGCACTACTATCGATATATGTTGCACCTTTTTTTCTTTTTGCTAATAAAATTTCTCTAGGATATGCATCTCCATGATCTACTGTATATGAGAAATCATTTTCTGCCTGAATAAATTGATTAAATGAATGGCTTACATATCCTGTTTCATAATATGATACACCTGTTCTTGAGTATGTTATTTGCATTTTGTCAATGTCTACTTCTATACCAACATTAGCCTGATGATGGAGTCCATCTTCTGTTGCATACATTTCATGGCAAGTTTCAATATATAATGTTCCATTTGATTCTGACATTCTGCAACTTCCAGCATCAAATGGTATATATGTATTTGCCTTTTTTAAGTCAACACTTCCTAATTTTTTCCAATCTTTTGAATATTTTTCAATTCTGTATACTGCAAGTGTATCATCCTCATTACTATTAACTTGCCCACTTACAATGAAGTTATATTTGCTTCCGCTGTAAAATCCTCCAAATAAACTTAGAGAGTTTGTAATTGTATTTGTGCTTTTTAGCTTAAATGAAGAATCATATACTTCTATTAAAATTTTTCTTTCATCTTCTAAGTATTCTACTCTTGTAAGTGTTCCATCTGCATTTTTATAAAGATATGAATTTACTGTACTTCCATATGTTGAGTAATTATTGTACCCTGCATTTGATGTAGCTTTTCCATTTAATATAGTTGCACCTGTTGCTGCTTGTGATTTTACTGTAAGAATAGATAGTAAAATTATTGAAAAAATTAAAATTACAAAAATTTTATTTTTTATTTTCATATTATCCCCCATTTTTATCTAATAATATTATTAAAAATTCTTTATTGCTCCTGTGTAATGTCTTAAAATCTGTCTTGCATCTTTTGCATTAACTTTTCCATCATTATTTACATCTGCTGCATTTTTTTGCTCATCTGTTAAAGTACTTTTCCCAATATATGCAAGTAAAACATTTCTAGCATCCTTTGCATTTATCTTTTCATCTCCATTTAAGTCACCTAAAATTAGTTTTATATTATTTTCTTCTGATACTCCATCTGCTTTTTTTATTATCAAATATTCAGGCTCTTCACCTGTCCATGTTTCACCCATTGAAGGATCTGCCTCATAATATATCTTATAATAATATCCACTTATTTTTTCTAGTTTGTTGATTTTTTTAATAACAAAAGAATAGGTTCCTTGATAACCAGTTAACACAGATTTTGCATAGTCGGTAATAGATGTTTCATCATCTTTAATATTATCTGGCACAATAATTATAGGTCTCCTATTAATACCAACTTCTACTTCTCCACAAAGTTTATCATTTTTAAATACATAGACTCCACGAACAATATTATTTTCTAAAGCACCTGATGGCGTATTATACCATTGATTATGATAGCACTTAACTGTATAATCGCTATTGTTTATTACTTTTTTTAGTGCTTCTTCACGTATTTTATCCTCGTCAATTTCTTCTCCTAGGTTCACATAGATAGTTTTCCAATACTTTGAATTTTCATTTGTAAAACTATCAGCCAATCTTTTAAATTCTTCTTTATCTGCTTCATTGTTTACATTTGAATTACTATAAATTACATCAATAAGTTTATATGATGAAAGATAATTTGGTTTTTCGGGATCTGTACTAACTTGAACAGAAAACTTAGATATTGATAAATAACTTGCAGATACATATATTTTAATTCCCGTTGTATCTATTTGTTTTTCTTCCCATATCTTTTTTATTTGTTTTTCAACTTCTGCCTCTGTTTTTTCTCCGAAATCACTTTCTTTAAGATTAACACTTATCGATTCAGGTAATACTGCAATCATATTGTCCAAATATTCTTTCGTTATTTCTGTTGCTTTTACATTAGTTGTACCAATTATTAATGTTATAAATAAAATTGTTATAATAGAAATTAATGTTTTTGTTATAGTTTTCATTTTCCCTCCTTAGAATAAAATTTTTTTACTTATTACAACGTTTAAAAATTCTTTATTGCTCCTGTGTAATGTCTTAAAATCTGTCTTGCATCTTTTGCATTAACTTTTCCATCACTATTTACGTCTGCTGAAAATAATTTATAGTCATCTAATTTTGTTGCTCCAACATAATGACGAAGTGTTTCTCTTGCATCTTTTGAATTAATCTTTCCATCATCATTTACATCTCCTAATAGTTTTGTTGCAACATTGTTCTTCTTTGCCCAAGACTCTGCATATGAATTTTTTGTTGTGTAAATTATTGCATAGTTAATCTTTGAAGCATCAAATGAGCTACGATATCCAGACCAAAAAGCATCTTCTCCAATACTTGTTACACTAGATGGTACCAATACACGACTTAAAGAATTGCAGTATGCTAATGCTTCTTTTCCAATTGTTTTCATTGTATTTGGTAAAGTTACTTCAGTAAGATTTGAAAATCCAGAAAATTCCTTATCGGGTATACTTGTTATACCATTTTCTATAACAATTTTATTAACAAGCTCTTTAATTGGTTTCCATGCATTATCAGAGCTACTATATCCATACGAACCAGCTGTGCTTGAAAGTGGTCCAATAAAATGTGCTTCTGGATCTACTGTAATTTTTCCACTTCCTGATATTGTAAGTGTTCCATCTTTGCTTAAATTCCAAGTTGCGTTATCTCCTGCAACACGATATATTACTTTACTTAGCTTACCAGTGTTAGTATCTATTGTATAAAAGTCTACCATATTTTCATTTGATGCATAATATACTACTTTATTTCCTTTTACTACTTTTTTGCAATCTGAAAATGATGCATTTGCTGTATATTCTTTGCCTATTTTATTTCCATTTTCATCAATAAATATATAATGTAACTTATGTATAGAAAGTGTATCATTATCTGTCATTTTCTGACTTTCTTCAAATTCTTGCCAAGATACCATAAATTTATTATCATTTATTTTTGTTATTTCAAGACCTGTAAAAGATTTTCCTTTACTAGAATAATTTGTAAGCCATTTAACTTTAGTAGATTCTTCTGTAAAATTATTCATTGGTGTAACTGTAAGATATATATTATGAGGCAAAGCTGAAGTCCTTGCACTATCATATTTTGATTGATCTATTGATGTTCCTATACACAATGCATTATTTTTTGATAATGCCATTCCATCAACACTTGCATAACATGCTACTGCCCATGCTGATGTCCTATGTCCTCCATAAGGTAATACTGAAATTTTTGTATAATTTTTTAAATTGTTTTTATCAAATTTAGTTAAATCTGTGCTTCTATTTCCTTCACTTTGCTCTAAAACGTATATGTTTTTATCATTTTTATCAATATATTGAGCAAATGAATGAGCATAATCACACTTTATTATTTCTCCTTTAAGAGTATTTTCATCCACTTCTATCATCAAAAATCCTTGGTGTCCTTGACCGAACACTAGCATCAACATATCCTTCATGTCCTGTAACTATATAAAGTTTTTCATTTGCTTCTGTCATTTCCACACATCCTGCATCAAAAGGATATCTTACTTCTCCTCCGAACAATTCACTTTTACTTGTTATTTTTGCTGTGCCAAGTTTTTTCCAGTTTTTATCATACTTAACAACGCGTATAACTTCTTTATTGTCGTTTTCTTCTGTGTTATTTTGTCCTTCTACAACATAATATGCGTCACTTCCTGCATAAAATCCACCATAGTAACCGTCATTGTTACTTAATTCTAATTTTATAGTCTTTTTTTGTAAAATTTTAAAATTGTCATCATAATATTCTACACCTACATTTTTATTTGTGTTATCTAAAAATACCCTCATATATCCTGAACTTAGAGGCACAAGCTGTGAATATCTTTGTGTATATATTTGAATATTATTACAAGCTGTTGGCACTAAGTTACTACTTGCTGCAAAATTTTTGCAAGGTAGAATTGCTAATAATATTGCTATTGCAATACTTACAATTAATAAAATACTTTTCCTTTTCATTAAATTTTACCCCCAATCTTTATAATTACTTAGTAATTATATCATAAAATATAAAACAACAATAGCTTTTTTATATTTTTATTAAATATTTTGTTACAGGATAATAATTAAGCAATTTTAATCCGTTTGGAAGTAATATATTTAATTTACGAAGTGACGCGTAGCATGGGAGCGACTTAGAGGCTGTTGGAGCAAAGCTCCATACAGTCCTCTTAGGAGACGACCAACAAGGAACGAGTCAAATTAAATATATTACTTCCAAAGGTATGTAAAAACTTTTTTACTAAAACCATTTCCTGTAACAACATTTTTAGCAGTTCGCTAAAAAACGAACTGCTAACTTATTACTTAATATTTATTTATTGCTTCTTCTTAGCAACTACTACAAATCTTCCATCTTCTTGAGAATATTCACATGTTGATAATGTTATTAATTGTTCTCCATATTCTGCATTAACGCCTGTATCATATAACGATGCTTTTTTTGCATTTGAAACATAGTCATTATATTCTTCTTCATTTTCCGCATTTGTAAAGAAATAATATCTAAATACATTTTTCTCATTTACATAATATACTCTTGATTTGAAAACTGCCAATATTTCGTATTCAACATCTTCTTTTAATGTTGTAAAATTAATTGTTTTATGTTCATTATAAAAACTTTCATTTATATATTTATATAAATCTTCAAACATTGTTCCTTTTTTGTTTCTATGGCCGTACATTAAAAAGTTACTGCTTGGTAATTCCATGTCTACATTTTCGTCTAAAAAGATAGACCCACTAGCTGAATATTGTTTTTTATAGTTATGATTTAGATAATATGAATTATCACTTCCTTGCAAGATAGGATAATTTATATTAGTATTTGGTATTTCAAGCCACGCAACGATATCCTCATTCTCATTGTGTAGTTCTTCTAGTTTTATCATTCTTTCTGTTTTTTCCTGTGGCTTTTCTTGTTCTTCCTCTTGTCCTTCTGCATTTTCTGTATTTTGCATATAGTCTGCTAAAGAGTCATATTCTTGCTTCTCTTTATTACTTATATATAAGTCTATGCAAATATAACCAATTCCTGCCACAATTATTAGCGATAATATAGATATTATTATATATTTAATGACTTTTTTATGTTTTTGTTTTTTCTCGTTGTTTTTTTCCCTTCTTCCCATTTTCTACCTTCTTAATTTAGTTACTTGTTTATTTAAAATTTTTTATTATTTTAATTATCCAGTTTTATATTTTTTAATCTTGAAGCATTTAATATAACAGTAATGCTACTAAATACCATTGCAATACTTGCTATCATTGGATTAATTGATATTCCAATAGGTTTTAGCACTCCTATTGCAACAGGTATCATTAAGCAGTTATAGAAAAATGCCCAGAATAGATTTTGTTTAATATTCCTTATTGTCTTTTTGCTGATATTTATTAGGTTAATAATACTTACTAAATTATTTCTAGTCAATATAACGTCTGATGAATCCATTGCTATATCAGTTCCACTATTTACGCTAACTCCTATATCAGAGCTTGCAAGTGCTGGGCTATCATTAATTCCATCTCCACACATCATTACAAATCTGTTTTCTTCCTTTAATTTTTTTACCATATTTGCTTTCTCTGATGGTAAAACGTTAGATATAACTTTGGTAATGCCTATTTCCTTTGCAATTTTTTCTGCTGTTTCTTTATTATCTCCAGTTAGCATTATTGTTTGTATCTTATTTTTATTTAAGGTATCTATTACCTCTTTTGCATTTTCTCTTACAACATCATTTACCCCAATAAGAGCCATTACTTTGTTTGATTTTGCTACATATATTATGCTATTGCCTTTTTCAGCAAGTTTCTTTTCATCTTCTGTATAAGAATTATTTATTTGGTACTTTTCTAATATTTTAGCATTACCTATAATTACTTCTTCATCACCTATTTTAGCTGTAATTCCGTGTCCTGCGACATTTTCAAATTCATCTATATTTATATTTTCTAACTTTTCTTCTGCCATATAATCTGTAAATGCTTTTCCTATTGGATGAGATGATTTAGCTTCTATACTTCCAACTAATTGCAAAAGTTTTTTATCTTCCATATCACTATAATTTATTACTTCTGCAATTTTTAGTTTTCCATAAGTTAAAGTACCTGTTTTGTCAAATATGATTGTATCTACTTTTTGTGCATTTTCTAATATTTCACTTTTCTTTACTAAAATATTATTGCTTGCACATAGGCCTTCACTTACAACTATTGCAAGAGGTGTTGCAAGTCCCAAGCTACAAGGACACGCAACTACTAATACAGTAACAAATGTACTAAGTGCTACATTAAATTCTGCTCCAATTAAAAGATATATAACAAAAGTAACTATTGCAATTACAATAACTGATGGTACAAAATATCCTGATACCTTATCTGCCATTTTTGCTATTGGTGCTTTTGTGTTGCTTGCTTCTACAACTAGTCTTACAATCTCTGAGATAGTTGACTCTTTACCAATTTTCTCTGCTCTATATTCTATATACCCGTCATAATTCATACTGCCTGCAATTACTTTAGAGCCTATCTCCTTAGTTACAGGCTTACTTTCTCCTGTTATAAATGATTCGTCTAGGTGTGCCTTACCCAAAGTAATTTCACCATCTACGGCAATTTTTTCGCCTGGTTTTGATATGACTGTATCTCCTTTTTGAATTTCGTCTAGTGTCACTTCTTTTTCTATTCCATCTTTTCTTATCACTGCTTTTTCTGGAGTTATTTTTACAAGCTTACTAATTGCTTCTTTTGTTTTATCTTTGCTAATTCCGTCAATGTATCTACCTAATTTTATGAAATATATAACAATAGCTGCTGATTCAAAATAAAGGTTCATTGTATAACTATGATTGCCCTTGGCTATCATAAAAAGTCCATATAGACTATACAAAAAGCTACTAATTACCCCTATTCCAACTAATGTATCCATGTTTGGCGTTTTATGAATTAAATTTTTGTATCCATTTTTTAATATATCAAATCCATATGCCATAAATGCAATTGTTAATATAAGTAAAATGGTAGCATAATAAAGCCCATGTGTATGTGAGTTTATTATGTCTAATGTAGGCAAATTTATCATATGCCCCATTGATATATACATTAAAAGAATTGCAAGTATTGTAAATACTATAAATTTTATCTTTTCTTTCTTGCTTTTATTCTCAAGCTTAATTTCCTTGAATTCTCCTAAGCTCTTAAAACCTGCTTGCTTGACAAATTCTTCTATTTTAGCCTGATTTAATATTTTTTCGTCATATTCAACAGTAGCATTTGCCATTACCAAGTTAACACTTGCATTTGAAATACCATTTTGTTTATTCAAGTATTTTTCAAGTCCGTTAGAACATGCAGAACAAGTCATTCCATCAATAGATAAAATTATTTTCTTCATAGCTTAATTTTCCTTTTCAACATCAAATCCTATGTCTTCTATTTTTTCTTCTAAATCTCTTCTAGCTACATACTCTTTTGCTATAACTTTTACTTCTCCTTTATTATGATCTGCTTTTACTTCTTCTACTCCAGACATATCTTTCAAAGCTTTTTTTATTCTTTCTTCACATCCATTGCATACCATTCCTCTAACTTTTAAAATTGTTTCTTTCATATATTAATCATCCTTTCTATATTTTATCTCTTTCTATTCTACATCTGCTTTCCAAAGTCCATGTTTGTTGCAATATGCATATAAAGTTGAGTTTAGAATATACTTAAATCTTGCCTCAGCCTCTTGCTCTGGATACAATTTTATTGTATGCTCCTCATTATCTTTTACCAAGCTTATCCATTCTATATAATGTTCTTTTTCCATTACGTGATTTACCTTTACAACTATTTCATCTTTATCTATTTCATAAGTTGGCACATGTTTTTCTACTGCTGCATCTACT
The DNA here is from genome assembly GCA_947624655.1 of uncultured Clostridia bacterium. Lineage (GTDB taxonomy): Bacteria > Bacillota > Clostridia > TANB77 > CAG-508 > JAAWPK01. The sequence continues at coordinate 17,137 of CANQLH010000006.1, forward strand.
GAATTTGGTACTAATTTTTCCATTGGTTCTCCACAACATTCAATCTCACATTTTTCTTCTAATACTTTTACAATAGCTCCACAAGATTTACATCTTTTAATAACTAATTCATTTTTCATTTTCTTTCCCTCTTTCTTTTATTATTTATTTTAAAATTTCATCTGCTAAATCATTTAATTTTTCTATATCACTATCTTTCATTGTTGACCTTATTGTAACTATTGGTTCTACTATTTCTATATTTTTCATAGTCGATAATATTTCTTTCATGCAATTAGCTGAATTTGGAGCCCATGTTCCATTTTCAATAATTCCTACTTTTCTATTTTGATAATTTTTTTCTTTTAAATTTAACAATAAGTTTCTCATTGGTAAAAACATTTCCATATTATAGGTAGCTGACGCAAATATTATTTTTCCATATCTAAAAGAGTCTTCTACTGCCTCTGCAAAATCTTCCCTTGATAAATCCGCAAGTACAACTTTACTTGCACCTTTTTCTTCTAATATTTGTTTTAGTTTTTCACATACATTTAAAGTATTTCCATGAATAGAAGCACAGGCTATATATATTCCTTCGCTTTCTACTTCATACTTACTCCAAATATTATATTTTTCAATATAATGCGATAAATTATCTCTTAATATTGGGCCATGTAGCGGACAAATTGTTTGTATATCTAAGCTACTTGCTTTTTTTAATAATGCTTGGACTTGCATGCCATATTTTCCAACTATGTTAAAATAGTATCTTCTTGCCTCACAATCCCAATCCTCATCAGTATCTAGTGTTCCAAATTTTCCAAAGCCATCAGCTGAAAATAGTATTTTTTCACTTTCTTCATATTCCATCATAACTTCTGGCCAGTGTATCATTGGAGCCATTATAAAATGCAATTTATGTTTTCCTAAATCTAAAATATCTCCGTCTTTTACTTCGATTTTCCTTTCATTCAAGTCTTTTATGTCAAAGAATTGTGGTAAAAATGCAAAAGTTTTATTGTTACCAACAAGTTTTATATTAGGATATTTTTGTATGACTGTTCCTATATTATACGCATGGTCTGGTTCTAAATGCGATATTATTAAATAGTCTGGTTTTCTGCCATTTAATGCTTGATTCAAATTATCAAGCCATTCATTGGTCTTTCTTTTATCTATTGTTTCCATTATTGCTATTTTTTCATCAATTATAACATAAGAATTATATGAGACTCCATTTGGTACGACATATTGGCTTTCAAATAAATCTATGTCTTTGTCATCTGCTCCAATATATTTTATGTTATCTGAAATTAATGTATTTTTCATTCTATCACCTTCTAGGTTTATATTATATAGCATTTGCAAAAAATAATCAATAAAATTGAACAAACATCTATTAATATATTGTATCATTATTCATTATAATTTTTTTCTTCAAATCTACTTAGTAATGCTCCTCTTAGCATTGCACTATTAAAACTATATGGATTTTTGTTTTTAACTTTTTCTTGTTTTCGTGGACTATAATAATTTTTCATAGTGAGATAATCTACATCTTTGTTTATAACCTTTTTTATTTTTTCATATGGAATATTGAATACCACTTTTGTTCCGCTTATTCTTGACAAATAATTTTCTACTGTATCTATTGTAGTATCTTCAATATCTTCTGTTTTTTCCCCTGTACTTACATCAATAACGCTAGATTTTATTTGCATTCTAGTAGATCTATCTCGCATATTATCTGTTATTAAGACTTCATTGATATTGTATTTTTTTGCAAGTTCAGTGATTTTTTTTTGGAATTGTTCGCAAGTATCCTCTTCACTAAAAATAACAAATACGTATTCTCTTTGATAAGTATCTTTAAGCTTTTTATCCTTCCAGTTAAATTTGGCATAATCACATGAATATCCTAATTTTTTTATGTCTCCTAATAACTTCAAATTTTTATTTTCATAATACTTAAAAATGTCATTGACACCATCTTTCATATTTGCTACTAATTTGCTTTCAGTATCGAAAGCTTTGAATATACTAATAAATGCGAGTTGCTCATTACATGATAAATCATAAATAGAAAAGCCTATACAACTAATTAAATTTCTTATATCGTTAAGTCTTTTTATATCTCTTGCATTTATAAGATATTCGTAAAATTCCTCTGCCTTTTCTTTTCCTAAAAAATTATCTAAGTACATTACCCAAAAACACATTGGTATTTCAAAGTTTACATTATCTAATAGATATTTTTCGTTTTTTCCCATTTAAAAATTCCTCCTTATTTTTTTCTTTTTATTTTTGCAATATCCAAATCGGTAAAACCTGCCAATTTTAAATATTCATCTATAAAAATATCTGGCATTTGACTTTCATAATCATGTTTAAATGACTCATAAGCTGTTATAAATAATTCTAGGTTATCTATTTTTCCTTTTAAAAAGCTACTAATCAGCTTTAAAATTCGATTTGTTCCGCTTAATTCTCCCTCGTAAAACTCAAAAGAATCGTAGTCCATTTGATGATCTAGTATAAATTTTGGTGTTTGATCAACTAAATAATATCCATTTCCCATCATATCAATCATATCCAAATTTCTTGTAAAATCTTTATCTTTTATTCTTTCATCCCAAATAGTTAAGCTATCTAATACAAATATGCAATATCTTTCATCATTCTCTAAGTTCTTATAAGAAATATCATTACCATTAATTAATATATCCCCTCTCTTAAATGGAACAGGTATATTTACAAATATTCCTTCTAAATCAGACATTTCTTCACTAAATTTCATTATTTCCATAATCTTAGGAATTTTGTTTATAACTCTATAATTTGCAATTATCTTTTTTTCCTTATCTCTAAAAATGACTTCTGGTCCATCATGATATATTTTTTTAATACTAAAACAATCAATGTCATTATACTCATTTATTAAATTCTTTATTTCACTTTCTATTTCTATGTATGTTCCTTTTGCATTATCAATTTCGTAATTAGAATAACCGTTTCTGTTCCAATCGCTCCATCCATATATACAATCATCTTCTCCTATGAAATCTTGATATAATTCTTTAATTCTGTCTATTTCATTTTTTATCATTGTTTTAACACTATTATAATGCTTACAATTCATTCTCTCTATAACTTCCATATCTGGATAATTATCTATCAAGTCTTGATATTTTGAAATTTTCTCAAATATATCCATCTTTTTGTTTCTATACACTAACACTGCAAGTTCTTCGGTATTGAATTTATGCCCTATTTTTCTACAATAATCTCCTATCGATTTTGAATTTATTAAATCATAGTCATCTAATTTTCTTTCTTCTTTATCTGACATTTTTATTAATCCTCCTTCATATCTATATTTTTCCAATTATTTTTTTCATTTTTTATATCTATATCAGTAAAACCTGCTTTTTTTAGTCCTTCTTCTGTATAAAAATCTGGCATTGCTTTGTTTATGCTTTCAACTCTAAATAAATCATAAGCATGTATTAGAAGTTCAAAATCTATTTCTTCTTTTAAATAACTACTAATTGCTTTTAAAATCCTATTATTGCCTTCCATTTCTCCTTCGTAATATTCGAAGCTATCATAATCCCACTTATTATCATAAGTAAATTCTGCTTTATCATCATATAAATAATATCCATATCCCACCATATCAGAAGAATCATGATTTCCTTTTGCTAAACATTCTTTTATATTTTCACGCCAAGTAACTAGATTATCTAAAACAAATATATTTCCATTATCTCCAATATTGGACATTGTTTGATTTTTAGAAATTAAAATATCTCCTTTTTTAAATGGGGTAGGCATATATACAAAAATATTATTTATATCTAAATAAATATCTTCATCCTCATATATATTTATTAATACAATTTTTTTATTTATAACATTATATTTTGAAAAAATTGTTCTTTCTTTTTCTCCAAAAAATTTTTTTATAATAGTAAATGAAATTGTATCATCATATTCATTCACATAGTTTTCTACATCATCATAAACATCTTTATATGTTCCTTTTAGATTTTTTGATATATGATAAGGACTAGAATCTTCTTTTTTTGTTGTTTTGTTATATTCATACCATGTATAAGCACATCTTTCATCCTCTTTTATAAAATCTTCATATAAACTTTTTAATCTATTTATTTCGTTTTGAATCATAACTTTTACGCTATCATAATGTTTGCAGTTTATTCTTTCAATTACTTCCATATCAGGATAATTGTCAATTAAGTCTTGATATTTTGAAAATTTTTCGTCAATATTCATTTTCTTATTTCTATACACTAACACTGCAAGTTCTTCGGTATTGAATTTATGCCCTATTTTTCTACAATAATCTCCTATCGATTTTGAATTTATTAAATCATAGTCATCTAATTTTCTTTCTTTTTTTATATCTCCATTCATTAATTTTCCTCTTTCTAAATTAAATACTTTTTAAAAATCACAAAATTTTAAATACTTTGGATTCCAAGCAAGTTCAATAGTTGTTTTCATATCATTTTTATTTTTTGCTATTATAATATCTACTACATTTTTCTTTTGTGTAAATTTATCAAAACATTCTTTTCTATGTAATAATATGATAATATCTGCATATTTTTTATAATCTATATTTTGGGTTAAATCTTCTAGTTTTGGAATATGATTTTCTCTATGTGCTATTTTTTTATATGGTATATTATATGAAGTCAGTAAAATTGGAATGTTTAATTTTTTTGCTAGTTCTTTTAGGTTTTTAAGTATTTCATTTGTTTCTAAATCTCTACTTAAAATTTTACTTCTATCAAAACTTATTAGTTCTAAATAATCAACTATAATACAACTTATATCTTTTTCAGTTTTCATTTTTATAGATTTCTCACAAATTTCTTTTATTGATATTCCTGGTGTATCATCGATATATATTTGTGCTTTATCTAATTTGCTTGTAATTTCACTTAACTTTAAGAATTCAGAATCATTTAAGTCTATTTGTTCATCTACAATACTAGGAACTGGAATCATTCCAACAATACTAATAATTTTATTTACTATGCTTTCTTTAGAACACTCTAAACTAAAGCATACAACTGCTTTTTTATCTTTTATTGCAATGTTGCTAAGTATATTCAACGCAAGGTTGGTTTTTCCTACAGAAGCTGTTCCTCCTATTAAAATAAAATCTCCTCCTTTTATTTTAATTATCTCATCTAATTTTTTAAACCCTGTTTTCATTATTTTCATTTTCCTTTCAAATAAAAATATAGCTAATATATTTTTATTATATTAGCTATGGTTTATATATTCAATTGCATTGGTCATAGAATGTATTATATTATTTACAGTATCTTTTTACTGCATCATCAAGTAATACTTGTATTTCCTCTATAAAAGCTTGTGGCTTTGTTACTGTTACGACATCTAAATTTCTCATTGCCCATAATTTAAAACCTTGAGGATTTGCATACAAACTCATTTTAAATTCTTTATCATTTATTGGACTAATTTTTACATTTTTTCCAAACTTTTCTATAACTTCACCAAGTAATATTTCGTTACATTTAGCCTCAATTTCAATTTTGTTTCCACTAAAGATTTCAACTGCTGTATCTGTATATTCTTCTATTTCTTTTTCAGTTTTCTTTATGGTTACTTTTTCATTTGTTTCGGTTAAATTTTTTATTCTATCTAATCTATAATGGAAAAATTCATCATTTCCATTTTTTATTCCAAGCATATAAAATTGTTGATTATCATAGAGAATAGCATAAGGGGAAACAATAGGTTCACTAACAATTTTCTTTTCTATTTTATCTCCTTTTATACAATATTTCCAATATTCAAATTTTACCTTATTTTTTTTCATAATACTATTTGAGATATCCTCAATATTTTTTATTACTTCTATATTGCTTGTCTTACCTTTAGGAGAATATACTTTATAATTCTTTACTTTTTCATTTTCATATATATTTTGCAAATTCTTACACTTTTTTATTATTCCTTTCGCAATTCTATCTTCTATGAATGCAGAATAACTAAAAGTATCTATAATTGCTCTAATTTCTCCTGGCTCAAAATCTGTTTCTGGATCATTGCTGATATAATATCCAACTTTATTGTCATTATATGTACTTATATCATAACCAAATTTCTCTTTTAGTAAATTAATATTTCTTCTTATAGTTCTTGGGTCTATATCTTCGCCATATATTTCATTTATTTTTTCCTTTAGCTCTGTTATAGATAACTTATGTTCTTCATCACTATATTTTTTCAATACATTTAATATGTATAGTATATTTCCATTTTTTTCGTATAGTTCCATAGTTTTACTCCTTATTTTGTTGAATGCTTACTAGATAAGTTTAAAATACTTACTTATTCGTTTTTTTAAAGCTTTTAAAATAGGATTATCATTTTCTATTAAAAAAACATACAATTTTTCCTTGTCTATTATATACATATTTTCTTTTTTCAATTTTTCTATTAATTCTTTCATATCACATTTTTTATCTTTTGTATATTTTTCTATTCCAGAAAACAAATATATGCCTTCAAACTTGTTTTTATCATCTATATAATTTTTATATAACACTTCTGCATCATTTTTTACTTGACATGTAATCATTTTTTTATTTTCATCTTCAATATTTATTAAATAAAATTCGTATTTTACTGTACTAATTTTACTTTTTGAAGGATATAGAATATAACCTTGATTTTCTTCTTGATTTAAAATATAGCAATATACTAAATCTTCTAAATCTGTAGCGTACAATGTTTTATTAAAATTATATTTATCTATATCTATTTTTTTAAAATTCTCTTTTTTTAAAAATTTATAAGTGTTTTCTATTAACTCTCTTGCAACCTCATTTTCCTTTGATACTCTTCTAATAGTAGATTGATTTTTAAATGAAAAATATCCATATATATGTCCTGGTACATCATCTTCGTTAATTTCAATCCACTCTTCTACCTTTCCATACCAACTAAAGTTATCTTTAAGAATTTTATTTTTTCCTGTATAATAACAAATATCACCTTTACAAATTCCAATATAATATTTTCCGTCTCCAAGTCGTGTCATTACATAATCCCCAACATTTATTTGTTTATAATAATCAAAAGCTTTTTTTACTGATGATTTTTCGTATTCTTTCTTCTCTTTTTTTAAGTATTTATTTTCTAGTTTTTTCTTATAGTAATCTAGCTTTTCTTTATTAAATTTTTCTTCATTATTCTCATCATATTCCTGTATAGATACTTTTTCTCCATTTTTACTATACATGTCTGAAACAGGCCAACCCATTCCAAAAATTTTATCTCTAATACAAATTTCTTGTAATTCTTTGACTACTTCTTTATTTCCATTTTCACCTCCTGGTTTTAATTTTACTAACCAACAATTTCTTTCCTTTTCCATTTTTTATCCTCCTATAACTTCTTTCAATTTTTCCCATACTTTAACCATTGCTAAAGTATCTAATCCACAATAAACTAATAAGCCTTTTCTTATTTCTTCCTGTTTTTCTTTTGTATGATTTACTAAATCACTATAAGCGTAGCTTGCTTCTCCGCCATTATGTACTACTGGCAAATTATGATAATCAAGTTCTGGATCATCTGGGAATAATGCAGGTAGTACATATTTTATTGAATATGAGCCTTGCATTGCTCTACAATAGTAATATCTTTCTTTAAATGGAATCATTAAGTCTTTTATATTTGCTCTTATATTTAATAGATGTTCACTTAAATCTGGATAAGTTTCAGCTAATTTTTTTATTACAGTTTTTTCAAAGCTCATATTATATGCAGTAACGCACACATTTTTAGGAATATCTTCGACTAATCTCTCAGCTAATTTTCGTCTTGGATCTATTCCCGCTTCAGCTAAAAATTCTTTATGTTTTAGCTCTCCACCTTCTTTTTCAATATAATGAAGTGAATATTGAAAAGGTATTTGCATATATGGACTTACTCCATCATATTCAGGAATTGCTTGCTCAAAAGTTTCAAAGTCCAAGAAATATAAAGGATATGAAAGTGTATCTAAAAAATCTCTTATTTTTTCTTTTTCGATTTTTGTTTCTTTTTCGTTTATTTCAAAATCAACTTGTTCTAAATATTTTTCGTTAATATCTTCATATAAAACATCTTCAAAACTAATTTTTCCTTCATTATACAATTCAAACTTTTTATCCTTGTGCATTAATCTAATTTTAAAAATATTATTTTCTGGTAATTCTTTAGTACAATAATTCCAATATGCACATTCATAAGGCTCAAAACAACTCATACTAATCTTTTTTTCTGGTTCTTTTTCTGCATTGTCATATTTTTGCATATATTCATTTATTTCTTTTATTTTTTCCTGTATTTCACTTTGCTTTGAAATAGCTATTTCAGTAACATCCTCAATGTTAAAAAGTTTATCTAATTCTAATTTTCCGTTTCTAACATACGCACCATTGATATACATTATATGTACTCTTTTTATATTAAACCCTAAGTTATTCAAAACATAATATTGATACGAAACATCATCGTAGTATATATCATGAACTTCAGTAGAACTTTTTACTTCATATATTTCTATTCCATCAATGTCATTTTTTAATATATCCACGCTACAAAAATTGTTATCAAAATTAAATGATGCTTCTGTTATTATATTTGGAACATTTTCTAGTTCTTTTTCTGTATCAGAAATCATTTTAGATAAATCCTTATTAAATTCTATATTTGTGTATTCTCCAAAATAACTTCTTGCAAGTTCTCCTACTTTTGTTCCATTTTCTAAAACTGCTTCGTTTCCTATATCTGCCATTTCTTCTGGCTTATTTTTATCTAACCATAATATTTTATTGCATTGCTTGGCTTTACAATACTTTGACTTTGATAAATATATATTATTCATTCTTTTCTCCATTAATTGATTTCTATCTTTATACCCCTTAACTATTATCTTTCGCGCACAAACATTTTAAAATCAAATTATCATCCTCTTTTTCAACAATTGCTGTTATATTAGTGTTATTGTATTTTTCTCTATCTTTTAAGTAGTTATCTGTATCAGATGTAAGGACAAAATCTTTTATTTTTATCTGTTCTGAAGTATCATCTTTCTCAAATACAATTGATACTTCTTTTAGTTCATCAATATTATCATCTTCTATATCAAAAATCTTTATGTCTTTTATTTTTCCTGTAATTTTTTTAAGTTCTTTATTCTCAAATATGTTGCTGTTAAGTATCTTTTCTACAACCTCTTTATCTGTAATAACATTATCTACTAAATTGATTAGTTCCTCATATAGTCCATGCTTTATAAAAAGTTTTTGTACTTTTGGATTTTTTATTTCTTCTGGACTTCCATATCCAACATATCTATCAAATACATCATCTTTTGTCCATTGTCCTTCGGGCTTATTTTTTAATCGTTGCTCGAGTTGTTCATAAGTTATTGTATTTTCTTCCATTTTTAATTTCTCCTTATTTTAAAATAAATTCTTCTCCATCCTCTAATATAAGAGCTTTATCAGTTAGTTCTTTAATTTTTTCCTTATCCTCTGTATGTATAGGTATTACATATTTTGGATTAGTAATATTAATAACTTCTTTAATTGCTTCTGGAGTTGCATGACCACTAGTATGTAAATAAATGTTATCTTTTGGAACGAAATCTTGGATTCTTTTATACTCTTCATTTGTTCCTGTTAAATACCCTTTCCACTCCGAATATATAAAAGCATTATTTTCAAACATTTTTAAAAATTTTGCAAATTTTGCATTTGATCTAACTAACATTACAAAGCCATATTTCTCCATCTTTTCTAACATATTTGGTGCGTAACGATAGACTTTAGTTCCTTTAATGTTATTAGTATCATTAAATTTATATAAGTTACTTCTTGAAATTGTATTAATATATTCTAAAAGAACACATTGATAATCATCACAAATAAACATTTTGTGATTTTTTAGTGTTGCTTTATGTATTGCTGCTATCCTGTCTATATTGGTACTACTGCATAATACAAAATTATATTTATTCTCATTAAAAATTTTTTCAGCCTCTTTTTGTAACTCGAATTTTGTTAATACTTTACTCTTATCTCTTGTTAATGTTGTTCCTTCACAAATTAAGCAATCTACTTTTCCAACATATTTTTTAATTGCTTCTAAAACTTTTCTACCTCTTTGACCATGCGTTCTGAAATCTCCTGTATGTAAAACCTTTTTTCTATCTGCTTCAATTAAAAACATATAGCTATCAAAGGCTGAATGATCAACAGCAATAGGAATAATTTTTATATCATCAATTATTATTTTATCTTTAATATTAAAAGTTTTAAATTTTGATATTCTTTCCAAATCTTCTCTTTCCACAAGATTAGCTTTGCTAAGTCTAGTTTGTACTATATTATAAATTTCTTTTGAAACCTCTCCAATATAAATTGGTATATTAGGTAATACTTTATTATATAATCCTATATGATCTCCATGGTAATGAGTAATAAATATTGATTTATAGCTAGGAATCCCCTTTGTTAAGCCTTCTAATTCTATTTCTGGTTTTTTTCTGCCTTCTGAATCTGGTAAATTGCTACCTATATCTATAATTATTTTAGTACCTTTACTTGATTCAATTTCAGTAATACAACCTCCTATTTGATTAGTTCCTCTATTAATCTTTATTTGCAATAAATACACTTCCTCTTTTCTAATATCATTTTATAATACTATATATCACTTTTTTATTTTTTTCAACAGCTTGGTCATAAAATGTTCTATCTTATTAATTTGTATAACTAACTATTTAGTTCTATATTCCTTTTTTCCTCTTCCACAGCATCAATTAATTCTTGCTCTGTTGGTATTTGATTAATTCAAGATAATGTGACCAACTCAATTGCGACGACACTGTTGTCGCAATTGGAAAATAAATATAAAATTTTCTCATTCTTTCTAAATTTCTTTTAGAAAATCCTTTTCCAAATTCATTCGTTAATTTTTGAGATAACTTTTCAAGTACAGTTTCCCCATATGAAGCTCTTTCATCACCTTGCTGTATTTCCATAATAGCTTTTCCAATATTCCAGTATAAATTAAGCATTTCAGTATTAACTGCATTATACACTTTATTTCTACTGTTAATCACTAATTCTTTAATATTATTAAACATATTGTCAATTTCATTTTCACTATTCATTAAATTATTATTCAAATAAATCCCTCCTATTTTTGCGAACATTTGTATTGTATCATACTAAAAAAGGAATGTCAACATATATACTATGTCTACATTCCTTTTTTCAATGCTTTTTATTCGCATATTTATATTTTTGCTAACAAGCCCAAACTTATTTATTGTTGAAATTCTTATAATAAGCTATTTACTCATTCCTTCCACAGCAGTTTTTGTATTTTTTCCCACTTCCACAAGGGCATGGGTCGTTTCTACCTACCTTTGGTGTTGTATTTACAACTGTTGTATTAACTTTTGGAGCTTCTTCATTATGCTTTTCTGGTGCATTTGAACTTTCAAAGTTAATGCTATTTAATGCTTCTTGGGCAGCCTTTGTAATTTGGATTGTTTGCTGTCTCTTTATTTCTTCTCTTTTTTGTAAATGTAACATTAATTTAACTACATCAACTTTAATATTTGCAACCATTTCGTCAAACATGTCGAAACCTTCTATTCTATATTGGTCAACCGGATTCTTTTGACCATAAGCACGAAGACCAATTCCGTTTTTTAACTCATCCATACTGTCAATGTGATCCATCCATTTTTGGTCAACAACTTTTAGCATTACTACTCTTTCAAGCTCTCTTAGTTCGTCTGCTCCTACCTCATTCTCTTTTTCTTCATATATTGCCATTGCAGAAGCTTTTATATCTTCTTTTAAATCTTGTTTGCTTAATGTATTAACCTTATCTGAAATATCTATTGCAAATATACTTTTTACCTCTTGAACAAGTGCTTCCTTATTTACTCCTTCTTCAGAAGAATGAAGATCAACTACTGCATCAGCAACATTTTCTATCATAGATATTATATTGTCTTTAATATTCTTACCATCAAGAACTTCTTTTCTTTGTTTATATATAATTTCCCTTTGAACATTCATAACATCATCATATTGTAATACATTTTTACGAATACTAAAGTTTCTGCCTTCAACTCTCTTCTGTGCTCTTTCAACAGCATTAGAAATCATCTTAGATTCAATTGGAATATTCTCATCAGCTCCAAGTGTATTATATACACTTGTTATCATATCTCCACCAAATATCTTCATTAAATCATCATCAAGACCTATGTAAAATCTCGATTCACCATTATCTCCTTGACGTCCGCTTCTACCTCTTAACTGATTGTCTATTCTTCTTGATTCGTGTCTTTCTGTACCAATAATTTTTAATCCACCGAGCTGCAATTACTTTTTCTTTTTCTTCTTTTATTGTTTCATCATATTTTTGTTTTAATTCTTTAAAATCTTTTCTAGCTTGTAATATTTCTTTATCATCAGTTTCGTTAAATGCAGTTGCTTGTTCTATTAAATTTTCGGGAACTTTTCTCTTTCTCATTTCTTGTAGAGCTAAATATTCAGAATTTCCTCCAAGCATAATATCGGTACCACGGCCTGCCATATTTGTTGCAATTGTTACAGCTCCATATTTACCAGCTTGTGCAATTATTTCTGCTTCTTTCTCGTGGAACTTAGCATTTAATACCTCGTGTGGTATTCCTTCCTTCTTTAAGATATTGCTCAATTTCTCTGATTTCTCAATAGAAATTGTACCAACAAGAACTGGTTGTCCTTTAGCGTGACTTTCTTTTATTTCTTCTACTATTGCTCTAAATTTTGCATTTTCATTTTTGTATATTATATCATTATTGTCTATCCTTATCATAGGCTTATTTGTAGGAATACTTATAACATCTAGGTTATATATCTCTCTAAATTCTTCCTCTTCTGTCATAGCTGTACCTGTCATACCTGATAATTTTTCATACATTCTAAAGTAATTTTGGAATGTAATTGTAGCAAGTGTCTTTGATTCATCAGCAATTTTTACATTTTCTTTTGCTTCTATTGCTTGATGTAAACCGTTGTTATATCTTCTTCCATACATTATTCTTCCTGTAAATTCATCAACTATTAAAACTTCTCCATCTTTTACGATGTAGTCAATATCCTTTTTCATAATTCCATGTGCACGTAAAGCTTGAGTTACGTGATGAACTAAATCAGAATTGTCTAAATCATTATAGTTTTCTATATTGAATGCTTGCTCTGCCTTTTTTATACCTTTTTGTGTAAGAGAGGCAGATTTTGCTTTTAAGTCAACTATATAGTCATATTTTTCATTATCCTCTGCCTGTTCAAAATCTTTTATATCTTCTTCTACAATAATTTTAGGTGTAAGTTTTTTTACGAAGTCATTAGCCTTTTTATATAAATCCGAAGACTTATTTGCTCTACCTGAAATTATAAGTGGGGTTCTTGCTTCATCTATTAAAATACTATCTATCTCATCCACAATCGCAAAGTGTAAATCTCTTTGTACCGCTTGATTTTTGTATATTACCATATTATCTCTTAAGTAATCAAATCCAAACTCATTATTTGTTCCATATATTATATCTGATGCATATGCTCTTTGCTTTTCTGCTGGATCCATTCCACTTATTACAAGTCCAACTGTAAGTCCTAAGAATTTATATAATTTTCCCATCCACTCACTATCACGCTTTGCTAAGTAGTCGTTTACTGTTATTATATGAACTCCTTTTCCTGTTAGAGCATTTAGGTATGCTGGAAGTGTTGCAACTAAAGTTTTACCTTCTCCTGTTTTCATCTCTGCAATTCTTCCTTGATGCAAGATTATTCCACCTATTAATTGTACATCAAAATGTCTCATTCCTAGAACTCTTTTTGATGCCTCTCTAACAACAGCAAAGGCTTCTGGTAAAATTCCATCTAATGTTTCTCCGTCTTGCAATCTTACTTTAAAATCTGCTGTTTTATTTCTTAATTCTTCATCACTAAGCTTAGAAATTTCATCTTCATAACTGTTTATTTTCTCAACTAATGGCATTACTCTTTTTACTTCTTTTTCTGAATAAGTACCAAAAATGTTTTTAAAAAATCCCATCTGTTTCGCACCTCTTTTTTAGATTTTCTTTTATACTATATCACGTTTTTGTTTATTTAGCAATAGAAATGTTTTATTTATCTATGACTATAATACTCAAAAATATTATCTATTTCATCCTCTGTTTTAGCTTTCAAATTATATTTTTCATAATTACTCAAATTATTGTATCTATTCATAAAATGTAGTAGTGCTTTCTTTTTTCTTTCTTCATTTTCTATATTGTTAGAATAAGCTTGTTCTAATGTATATTTAACTAAGTATAAAGTTGACCTAAGCAAAGCATACTCTTTGTATATTTCAACATCTTCTAATAATTTTTTTACATTACCTATGTATTTTTCTTTTAACTTTTTAATGAAGTATTTTTCATCACTTTCTGTATATGTCATTTGATATATATGAAAAGCTATATCATACGCTATATCTCCCATACACGCCTGTTCCCAATCAATGTAAAATACATTTCCATTGTTTAAAACAACATTCTTTTTATTCCTATCTCCGTGTATTACAGACATTTTTCTATTATTGTCAATCTTATCTATCTTACCATATATTTTTTCCATTATGTCCTTATGAATATTAAATTCTTCATATAACTCACTTAGTTCGTCATAATAATTACAGAAAACATTTTCTGTATTTTTACAATAAAATTTGAAAAATGATTTATTATCTTCCCATTCAGAATAATGCTTCAATTGTTCATCTTGCAACCTAGACATATAACAAATTTGCTCTACAATTTGGTCAATGATGTTTTTGTCTATTTCTGCATAATCTTTGTATACATCTGATAATACATCACCTGAAATGTATTCTTGAATATTACATTCATCATCTTTATATACAAGCTTTGGAACTTGTATATCATACTTTTGTAATATCTCTATAACTTCACTTTCTGGTATTAAACAATAATACTCTTGTGTTACACCACATTTTCTTGCATAACGAATTACATACTTTTGATTATCTTTTTCAATTATTTTGCAGTGTCTACTCCATGTATCAAGTACTGCCATGTTTTTCTCCTTGTTATATTTTTCTAGATAACATATTAACACAAAAGCAAATAATTAGCAAGGCTAACTATTTGCTTTTCTTTACTATTAATTTATCACAACATGCTAGAACTGCTGGCAATAATGTCAAAATTAAGATTGTTGAACACAAAGTTCCTTCTGAAATTGTTTTACATATCTTTGCTGCAATAGCTGAAGCAAAGTTTGCTATAATTAAAGTTACTATAATAAGTATCGAACTTGAAGTTAGTATTGTGTTAATTGACTTATTATATGAGTCAATAATAGACTCTTTTATTCCCTCACTTTCTCTATGTTCAAGGTAATATGATGTATAAAGAATCGCATAGTCAATAGTTGCACCCATTAATATACTTTGAACAATAAGTATTGCAATAAAATATACATTTTCTCCTATAATTGATAATATTCCCATTGTTAAATAAACTGCTGTCTGTATTGTTAATACTAGTATAATAGGGATAGTAATTGATTTAAAAGTGAAAGCAACTACTATAAATATTGCTACCATTGTTATAACTGTTATTAAGTTTAGTTCATTATCAAAAGTTTGGCTCATCTCATAAGCCATAGGAGAATCTCCTATTATATAGAATTCTTGCAATTCTTCACTTAGCATATCTTTTGTATTTTGTATAAATCCAAAAGTTTCCTCATTTTCTGGTGCAAATGTTGTATTTAATACTATTCTTGAATATTTATCTCCTATTAACATTTCTCTTGCATCTTCTATATCTGTTTTTGCTTCTACTATATCATTCCTCATATCATCTTCTATAAAATCTGTAAATCTTTCATCTTGTAATATATCATCATTTAGATAGTTCACAAATTGTTCTACTGTCATTTGCCATTCGTCATTATATTCTTTACTGCTTCCATAATATGTATAAAGCATTTTTACAGTATTTTCTTCTACGTCATTACTTAACTTACTAAGAATAACAAATATCTCATCTGAGGTGTATTTAGTTTTATTTGTCGTAGCCTTCATAATGCTATTTACTGTATTTAACTTTGATATTTTATCCTCATCAAAATTACTTGAATATTCTTTATTTGTAACTACGTCTTTAAGTAGGAAATCAACAAAGTCTTTTAATGACAAACTTGGATTTTTGTTTATATATTTAAAGTTATATAAACCATAAAGCAAATTTGTATCATCTTTATTAGTTCCCAATAATGCAGATATTTCTGTGCTATTATATTTTTTATTATTCATAACTCCACTCATAACAGTTTGAATTAAACTTAAGTTTTTAATAGTATTATCTGTCATTTTATTTGAAAGTGTACTATCTTTCTTATGTGCAAGTACAAAATTTACAAATTCTTGTGGAGTCAATTTTGTGTTATTTTTACTTGAAACATATAGAGTATATATATTCTTTGTACTGCTTACATCTATGCCTATTATTTTAGAAATATCTTGATAAGTATAGCTTTTATTATTAATCGTACTTGTCATGATAGTAGATAATAGCTGTAACTGTTGTTTTGTAGCATTATCAAGGCTTTTTCCTGTTTCTTTACTATTTAATATTATGTTTACAAACTCATAAGGTGTAGCTGTCCATTTATCCGTATTTCCTTTCATAAAATCAATTAAATTATATAGCTGATACATCTGTTTTATATCTATGCTTAATATTTCTGACATTTCAGTAGCTGTATATTTAGTTGTATCACTAAGTAACTTAGGATTTGACATTATTTTTTCTAAGTTAGTTGTATCTACACCACTTAAGTAGTTTGTTTTAGATTTTATTTCACTTACATTTTTTATAAATTCTGATATTGTATATTTGCTTTCATTTTTTTGATTACTATATTTTAAAAGTAAAATTTGGTCAACTGCTTCTTTGTCTATACCTAACAAATTAGATAATTCCTTAGAATTTATTTCTTTTTTTATTGTATTAGTATTACTAAATGTAGATAGCAACTTTATATTTTGCACCATCTTTTCATCAAAACTATTTGAATAATTTTTATTACTTAGTACATTGTTTAATACAAAGTTTGAAAATTCTGAAATCGTCATTTTTACATTTATTTCATTTAATGAAATATAATATTTATATAGTTCCTCTGCTGTTTTACTATCAATTTCAAATAATTTTGCCATTTGGCTACTTGTAATTTTATTTTGTATAGTTTTCTTATTCGTAAATTTTGATAATGTATTTAGCTTAGTTTTATTTTCATTACTAATTTTAGATGAATATTTTTTATTTGTTAAGACATCTTTATTCATAAAATCAATAAACTCATTTAAAGTAATTTTTGTACTGCTGTTTTTAGAAAGATAATATATAAAAAGATCATCTACTTGGCTTTTGTCAATATCTAATATATTTGCTATATCTTTAGCATCTCTTTTTTTATTCATAGAAGCATCTGTAACAAAGTTTTTTAGTCTTGTTATATCTTTTTTAGTTTTTTCATCTATCTTT
Source organism: uncultured Clostridia bacterium (assembly GCA_947624655.1). Taxonomy (GTDB): domain Bacteria; phylum Bacillota; class Clostridia; order TANB77; family CAG-508; genus JAAWPK01. The sequence continues at coordinate 34,814 of CANQLH010000006.1, forward strand.
TCATTAGTTTTCTCATTACTATAAGCTTCATCCTCAATAAAATTGATAAATTCATTAAATGTCATAGTGTTGTTTCTGTCTTGATTATAATAGTCATAATATACAATTTTTAATAAATAATCTTCTACTTCTGTATCAGAACCTAAATCATTTAATTTACTATTTAGTTTATCAAATGGTAGCTTTTCATTTATTGTATTGCCATATGCTAATACTTCATCTATTTTTTCTTCATTTTCGAGTCTTTCTAAATACTTTGAAGCTTTCTCTTCATCTTCGTTTTTATATATGATTGCCATTTGATTATTCTCTGTAAATACATTACTTATCTCATCTGACCTACTATCCGTATAATCAATTCCTAAATTTCCTTTTAACATAAAGCTTGCAATAAATACAATAAGAAATATTGGAACTGAGATATATCTTATCTTATAACTAAACTTACCTAGTTTGCCTAATTTAATATTAGGACTTTTCTTTTTTGTTTTTACTATCCATTTATCAAACATTAGTATTAATGCTGGAAGTACAAAGAAGATACTAATTAAGCTGAATAATACGCCCTTTGCTAAAACAAATCCTAAGTCTTTTCCAATTGTAAAACTCATAAACACTAAAGCTAAAAGTCCAACTATAGTTGTAACTGAACTACTTGATATGGCTTGGAATGCCTTATATAAAGCATTTTTCATTGCCTTAACTTTGTCTTTTTCTGCTTTCTTTTCTTGGTCATATCTATTCATTAGCATTATTGAATAATCCATTGATAATGCCATTTGAAGTATTGCTGCTATTGAGTCTGTAATATTGGATACATTTTGAAATATAATATTTGTTCCTTTGTTTAAAACTACTGCCATCAGTATAGATGTTAAAAATAAAAATGGCTCTACATATGATTCACACATTATAATTAGAATAATAAGTGCACAAAAAACTGCAAGTGCAACAATCCAAAATGGTAGGACTGATTTATTATCTTCTGATATGCCTCCGCTTGTGTAAATTGTATAATCTTTATATTTTTCTGTTATTCGATTATATACATCTTTTGCAATCTCCGAATCAGCTTCGTCATCTACTGTAATAACATACAATGTGTAATTTTCTTTGTTATATTTTTCAGTATCATCATAATCTACACTGTCTATCCCTTCTACTTTCTCTAATTCGTCTTTTATCTTTAGTTTTTCTTCATCTAATAAGTTTTCAAACATTAAATTTAGTGTGCTTGTTTCTGTTCCTGAAAATTGTTCTTCCATAATATCCATGCCGATTCTTGTTTCTGACGTGTCAGGCAAATATTCAGCAATGTCGTGATTAATCTTTACTTTCGACGAAGCAACTGCTGAAATTATTGTAAGAACAATAAATAGAAACAAAATAAAATGTCTCTTGTTTATTATGAAATCTGTAAGTTTTCTCAACGTAAATCCTTCCTTTCTTTTTAAACCGCATTATATTATACTCTCTTTATCTATATAATGGAAGTATAACTTTAATGGAAGTGTCTAAATTTGTACACATTTGTTGATATTGTCTTTATCTTTTAGTAATACTGTGTTATAATATTATATATATTATTTTTATTGTAGAAAGGATGCAATTATGAAAGTACAATGTCTAAATTCTTCTTCAATCAAAACAAGAAATCTAATAAAGAAAACTTTTGCAGAATTGATTAATGAGAAAAAAGAATTAGAAAAAATAACAGTTACAGAATTAGTTAAAAGAGCAGAACTAACTAGAAGTACATTTTATACCCATTATGATAATATATATGAAGTTGCACATGACTATGAGTTACAAACAATAGAGCTTTTATGTAGTGAAGATTTGAAACTTCATTCAAAACAAGACATTATAGATTATTTTGATAATATTATAAAGTGTCTAAAAGATAATGAAGAAACATATAAATTGCTTTTATCAGCTAATGAATCACTTTTATTTCTTGAGAAGTTAAAAAAAATTGCAAGTTATAAAATATATAATGCTTTAAAAGATGATTATATGGATAAATATCTTGAACTTAATATTTCGTTTTTTATGAATGGAATTTTAATGGAGGTTTTAAAATACTTTAGAAATGAGAGTTCATATTCTCTTGATGAGTTATTATTTAATATGAAAAGATGGTTTGAGAAAATTTTTTAAGATTTTACAGTTCCCACTTATTGGTAGGGTTCACCTGATTTTAACTGTAAATAGATATTTATTATCTATTTTTATTATATTCATTATATCCTCTTTTTATTCTATTGTCAATCATTTCACAACATTTGTGAAAATTTTGTGATTTTTAGCACTCTAGTATTGACTTTGCTAATGTAAGTGCTATAATAATTTACGTAAAGAGAAAAAATCTTTACATAAGTTATAATGTGCTTGCCAATAATATATGGTATAGGCAAATTATAAAAAGAAAGGAAGTAGGTTTATATGATGATGATACCTAGAAAAAGAAATGATTTTAATTTATTGGAGGATATGTTTGAAGTTGATCCGTTTTTTTCAAGAGAAACAAGCAAAGTTATGCAGACTGATATTGAAGAAAAACATGATAAATATTTAATCACAATTGACTTACCTGGATATGAAAAAGAAAACATCAGAATTGATATTGAAGACGGATATTTAAACGTCCATGCTAAAGTTGATTCAAGAAATGATGAAGAAGAAAAAGGAAAATTTGTAAGAAAAGAAAGATACTTTGGAGAATGTTCGAGAAGCTTCTATGTTGGAGATGATATAACAGAAACTGACATTAAAGCATCTTTCAAAAACGGAATTTTAAAATTGGAAATTCCTAAAAAGGAAGAAAAGAAAGCTATTCCTGAGAAAAAGTATATAGAAATAGGCGATTAATATAGTAAAAAAGAAGTAAGAAAAATCTTACTTCTTTTTATTTCGATATAACTTTTTTATATACTCTTTACATATTCACATATTATATTCGCTGTCTTTTCTGCTCCAATAGACGAATCAATGCATAAATCATAATTTTGTGGTTTTCCAAAATCTCTTCCTGCAACCATTCTATAATAACTTGCTCTTGCCTTATCCGATTTTTCCATATTTTTAGTTGCATCTTTCTTCGAATCTTTATACATTTCCATAATTTTAGAAACTCTATATTCCTTTGGTGCATAAATAAATATTTTACGTAAATTTTTATTATCTCTCAGTACATAATCTGCTGCTCTTCCTACAATAACACAAGAACCATTTTCAGCAATCATTTTGATTACCTTTTCCTGTGCTTGTATTGCATATTGGACTGGTGATGTGCTCATATATAGATTGTATAATCTATCAGCATTGTAGTTTATATCAGATACAAATTCCTTATCTAGTCCACTTTCTTTTGCAGCTATTGCTGTCATTTCTTTATAATAATAAGGAATCCCCAATTTCTTAGAAACTAATTCTCCTATGTATTTTCCCTGACTTCCATGTTCACGACTTATAGTAATGATAACTCCACTTTTCGAAGGCTTAATAGCTGTTTTTATATCATTCTCCTTTGTCTTTTCGCTTCCTAATTTTCTAAAGAATGCAACAACTAATACAGATGTAACTATTATTCCTATTGCATCAGCTATTGGTGCTGACCACAAAACCCCTTTTATTCCTAAAAAGTTAGGAAATATGATAACAAGTGGAACAAAACATATAATATCTCTTGTAAGTGATATTATAGCTGATTTGAGAGGTTTTCCTACTGCTTGGAAAAATATAGATGTCATCTTTATTGTACATGTAAATGTGATAAACATTAAGAAAATTCTAAATGTCATTACTGCAAACTCCATATACAATTCTGATTCAGTACCAAATATTCTTATAACTAATTCTGGGAATGTTTCAAATATTAATGTACTAATAAGTCCTATAACAATTGTGAATAGTAGCACAGTTTTAAATGTTTTTCTAACTCTATCATAATTTTTAGCACCATAATTGTACCCTAAAATTGGCTGTGCTCCTAAAATAATTCCTACAATAATATTTATAACTATCGTAAAAACTTTCATACAAATACCTATTACTGCAATAGGTATATCCGCTCCATATTTTGACATAGCCCCATATTTAGCAAGCATAATATTGCATACTAAAGAAATGATAACAATAGACATTTGAGTTATAAATGTTGATACTCCCAATTTAATAACATTACTAAATAACTTTATATCCATTCTAAAGCTCTCTAAGCATAATCTAAATGTTTTTGTTCTAAAGAAATATACAACTGAAATAATAAAAGTTAAAATCTGTCCAATTATTGTAGCCCATGCTGCTCCTTGTATTCCCCATTTAAGCCCAAATATAAATACTGGATCTAATATAATATTTGTAATTGCTCCTGCAAGTGTAGCACACATTGAAAAGGCTGGAGAGCCATCTGCTCTTATGATTGCACTCATAGTATTACCTAGCATATAAATTGGAATTGCTGATAATATAATTGTAAAATAATCTTTTGCAAGAATTATTGTCTCACTAGATGCCCCAAATAAAAATAGTAATTTTTCCATAAAAATAAAGCCTAATATTACAAATAAAATGCTTATGATGAAAGTAACTAAAATACTGTTGCCTACTGCTTTATGTGCACTCTTTGTGTCTTTTCTTCCTTGACATAGAGATATAAAAGCTGCCGCTCCATCTCCAAAGCACCAAGCAAATGCAACAGAAATAATAGTAATCGGAAATACTATCGTTGTTGCAGCATTTCCTAAATAACCTAATTCACTATTTCCAATAAAGATTTGATCTACTATATTGTATAAAGATGTAATTAAAAGTGATAAAATACACGGAATAGAGAATTTTAATAATAATTTTGAAATTTTTTCTTCGCCTAAATATTTATTGTCCTCTTGATTTTCCATTTGGATCCTCCTATTTTTTTATTTTGTCTTTCGCTATATTTTTGCTTTAAAATACGGGGAATTTATTTATAAAGGCAAAAAAACAAGCATACAATTTCGTCAGAAATTATATGCTTTATAAGCTGTTTCGACTGTAATATTATACATTTTTTGAAAAAATTTTTCAAGAATAATTTTTGAAATTTTTTAAATTTCTTTCTACTTCACTCTTAATACCCTTAACGCATTTATTACAGCAATTACAGAAACTCCAACATCTGCAAATACAGCCTCCCACATAGTTGCTATTCCAAATGCACTTAATATAAGCACAAGTACCTTCACAAAAATTGCAAATATTATATTTTCTTTAACAATTCTCATCGTTCTCTTTGATAGATTAATAGCGTTTACTATTTTTGAAGGTTCATCAGTCATAAGCACAATATCCGCCGCTTCTATCGCTGCATCTGATCCAACTCCTCCCATTGCTATACCTATATCAGAGATTGCTAGAACTGGTGCATCATTTATTCCGGTCTCCTACAAATGCAAGCTTGCCATTCTTACTCTTTTCCTTAAGCAAACTTTCTACCTTTTCTACTTTGCCATCTGGTAAAAGCTCTGCAAATACTTTGTCTACGCCTAATTTGTCAGCAACACTTTCGCTAACATTTTTCCTATCTCCTGTTAGCATTACTACTTGCTTTACATTATTCTTCTTTAAACTATTTATAGCTTCCTTTGAATCTTCTTTTATTTTATCAGAAATTACTATATAGCCTGAAAATCTTCCATCTATTGCAACATATACTATTGTGCCTACATCATCAGATTTTGTATATTTTATTTGCCTTTCATCCATTAGTTTCTCATTTCCAACTTGCACATCTTTGCTTCCAATCTTAGCCTCAATTCCTCTTCCAGATAGTTCTTCTACCTTAGCAATTCGCCCTTCATCTATCTCTTTGTTATATGCTTTCTTAATAGATAAAGATATAGGGTGGTTCGAATAATTTTCGCTATATGCTGTGATTTCTAAAAGTTCTTCTTTGCTTATACCTATTGCTTCAACTTTTTGAACCTCAAATACACCTTCTGTTAGTGTCCCAGTTTTGTCAAATACTACTATTTCTGTATCAGCTAGCCCCTCTAAGTAGTTTCCTCCTTTTATTAAAACTCCCATTTTAGATGCTCCACCTATTCCACCAAAAAAGCTAAGTGGTATTGAAATAACTAATGCACAAGGGCAAGATACTACAAGAAATGATAACGCTCTATATATCCATATAGAAAAATCTTCTCCCTTTATTACAAGTGGTGGTATTATTGCAAGAATTACTGCAATAGCTACTACTATTGGTGTATAGTATTTAGCAAATTTTGTAATAAAGTTCTCTGCTTTTGATTTCTTATTTGCTGCATTTTGAACTAAATCTAATATTTTGCTTACCGTAGATTCTCCATATTCTTTCGTTACTTTTATCTTTATAACACAATTTAAGTTTATACATCCACTTAAAACTTCTTCCCCTTCTATTATGCTTCGTGGTAAAGCTTCGCCTGTTAATGCTTTTGTATCAAGACTTGATTTTCCTTCTATTACATACCCGTCTAATGGAACTTTTTCTCCTGGTTTTACGACAATTACTTCATCTAATTTTACATCATTAGGATTAACCTTTTGAACTTTTCCATCTCTTTCTACATTTGCATAATCAGGTCTTATATCCATCAAGTTTGAAATTGAGTCTTTTGATTTATCCACAGCATAATCTTGGAATAGTTCCCCAACTTGATAAAATAACATAACTGCAACTGCTTCTGGATACTCTCCTATTAAAAATGCTCCTATTGTTGCAACTGTCATTAAAAAATTCTCATCAAAAACTTTTCCCTTAGTAATATTTTCTATTGCTTCTTTTATTACTCCAAAACCAACAATTATATATGAGATTATATATAATGTATTATTTATCCATTCATTACCAAAATTTATTAAAAGTGCTATAAAAAATAATATAGCAGATATTATGACCTTAATTGTTTCTTTCTTCATATTCCTTTACCCCAAACCTTTTATTTTTTCATTATAAATTTATTAATCACACTTATATATATAACTAGATAAGATATTGCAACAAAAAAGCCTGCTAGTACATCACTTGTATAATGCACTCCTAAATAAATTCTACTAACACCTATCAAAACAATTAATACACCTAATATTGTAATTAATGACCATTTTAAGTATTTATTTTTTACATATTTATATATTAGATAAATTATAAATCCATAAAATGCCATACTAACCATAGAATGACTTGATGGGAAACTATATCCACTCTCATCAATTAACCTATATTCAGTTGGTCTAGGCCTCTGTAAAATGTTTTTTAACAATGAATTTACTCCCCAAGCTATTGCTAAATTAGCACATACTGCTATTCCAATTCTCTTATTTTTTATTACTATTAACAGAACTACTGAAATCATAATCAAACAAATAGCTCCACCAAAATTTGTAATTATTTTTGCTATTGGTATTGTAAAGTCTGATATTAGGTATGTAGATATTATTTTATATCCAATTATATCTCTTTTCATAATTTCATTATGAAATACTTCTTCTGCTAATTCTAAAAAGCATATTACACAAATAAACAATATAATCCATTTTAAATTTTTTATTATAAGTTCTTTTATTTTCTCCCCATTTATCTTCATCTGTTACCCTTTCGTGCTTCTAAAACTTTTATATTTAGTTTATTATTTACAATATATTATCGTTTCTTATTTAATTACTAATTTTCTACTAAGCTTTGAAACTTATCACTAAACTCCTTATGATATTTTTTCATATTAATTGGTTTTAAGTTCTTATCAGTAAAACAGTGCTTTGTCTCTGCTGTAAGTACAGTCTTTCCTGTCTTTTTATCTGTAACTTCATATCCAACCGTCATTCTAACACCCGTATATTCCTTTGCAAACGTTCTAATTAAAATTGTATCTCCAAATGTAACATGGTGTTTATATTCACAGCTAACCCCCAATACTGGTATTGTTATATTATTTTCCTCTAATAATTCAAATGGCATTTCTAATTGTTCTAGCCAATATGTTCTTGCCTCCTCAAAATATCTGATGTAATTTGAGTGATGCACAACTCCCATTTTATCTGTTTCATAATAATTAATTTTTCTTTCATATACGATTCCCATAATGTTTGCTTATGTTAAGCTTTCCTCCTTTTTATATTGTATTATATATCTTAAATATCACTTTGTAAATAGCTATCTCCTGTCTCATAATTGATTGTTATTCCTGGTTGTACATTATAGCAGTACACATTAAAACATACACCTTGGCCATTATCTTCGACCGAATAAGCCTCCATCTCAACACCATTTGCAACTAGATTGTTCCTTTCAAAAATTGGTGTAACTCTATATAGCACGTGATTGTTAGGATTTTCTTCTATATAGTCATCCACCTTATTTTCATAAGGAAGCATTGCAGTTGTATTCATATAACCTGTTCCAGTGATTAAATTACGCTCATTATCATTTTCTCCTGCAAGTTGCCATCCTATTAAGTGACAACGTTCATATAGGTGTTCTCCTTTAACTATATTTGGGTCAAAATAGTTTTGTTTCCAACCAGTTGGTTTTATAGAACTAATGCTTTCTCTCTTTTCATTTTTTTTTGGCATTATATCTGTGCAAATGTTAGCATATGCTACTCCACATCTTCCTAAAGAATCTAATTCGCTATATTCTTCAAAAGGTTCCTGTGTATACTCTTCTTCTGTAAAATATGGCATATTATTATTTATTAAAATAGCAAAATTTTCCCCATCAAACTCTGGTATTGTACTTAAATCAAAGTATATTGCATTTTGGCTTGTTGTATATGCATTTGCGATATTGTTTTCAGCTACATTATTTCCTATAAAATTGATACATAAACCAATTATCAAAAATATTATTGGTACAACTCCAGTTGTGACATAAGCTTTTTTTATTTTCTTTCGTTTAGCCATAGTTTTCTCCTTCTATTAAATTAAAAGGAGTCTTTGGACATAAATTTCACAAGACCCCTTTATTTATTATTCAAATATAACTTCTGTTTGTTCACTTAGGTTAATTGTTTTTGTCCTATTACCTAATACATCATCAATATATACTTTTATAGTAACTGTTCCAATTCCTGATATTGGTACAGTAATATTTGTGTCATTTTCTTTATGTGATTTTTCATATACATTGTCATTCTCAACCATGACTCTTACTTTTACATCTTTTGGAGCAATAGGCACTTTAGTCACCGTATTTGTTACAGTATTCGTTGTAGTATTTGTTGCAGTATTTGTTGTGTTACTATTTACATTTTCAACTTTATTTTCATACTGTTCTTTGTAATTTGTTAATGATTTCAAATTAATTTTAACTGTTCCATTTACTAATTGTCTTATTTGATTTACTGTAATTGTCATACTAGAACCTTTTTCAACAGATGAGCCTGCCTCTAAACTTTGTTTTAAAACAACTCCATCATCTCTTGTTCTATCTTCTTCTGTAAGTGTTGTACTTACTTTTATTCCTGCTCCTTCTAATTCTGCAATAGCATCAGCTTGACTTTTTCCTACAATATTTGGTACTGTTGTTTCTTCAATTCCCTTGCTTACAGTTATTGTAACAGTAGAACCTGCTCCTACTTCTTGTTCTGCATCTACATCTTGTTTTATTACAATTCCTTTTTCAACCTTTTTGTCAAATTCTTCAACTACAACAACTTCTAATTCTTTATCTTCTAATGCTTTTCTTGCTTCTGACTCTTCCATTCCTGTAACTTTTGGAACTATTGTTAATTTCTGTCCCAAACTTACAACAACTTGCATTGTTGTATTTTCTTTAATATTGTAGTTTGGCTTATATTCTGGCTGTTGAGAAATTACGAGTCCTTTTTCAACTGTTACATCATACTTTTCTTCTAAGACTTCAAAGTTAAGTTTAGTATCTTTCAAAGTATTTTGTGCTTCTTCTACTGTTTTACCAACTAAATTTGGTACCTGTATATCTTTTGATTTTGTTAAATTAAATACTAATACAGTTCCTCCAAGGCTAACTCCAAATAGTATCATTAATACTATTACAGCTGTAAAAATTCCGTGTCTTGCAAAGAAATTATCTTTCTTTTTCTTCTTTCCTTTTGACTCATCCTTTTCTTTTATTTTGTCTTGTATATTTTTTTGCTCTATTGTTGGTATTACTTGTGTTGGAAAATCATTTTCAACTGAAGCCATTGAAACAAAGTTGCCATCTGGATTTTTAAGTGACAATGTTAAATCCTTAAGCATCTCTGTTGCTGTTTGATACCTTAGATTTGGATCTTTTCTCATTGCCTTCATTACTATTTTATTTACTGCAGTTGGTATTGCTGGATTTATGTTTATTGGCTCTACTGGTTGCTCTTGCATATGTTTTAGTGCCACAGAAACAGGTGTATCTGCATCAAATGGTACTTTACCTGTTAGCATTTCGTACAATACAACTCCTAATGAATATAAATCAGATTTTGCATCAGTATATCCACCTCTTGCATGTTCTGGCGAGAAATAGTGAACTGATCCAAGTGTTGTTCCAAATGCAGTTATTGTAGAATTTGAAACAGATTTTGCAATTCCAAAGTCTGTTACCTTTGCTATTCCGGTCTTCTGTAATTATTATATTATGTGGCTTAATATCTCTGTGAATTATATTGTTTTTATGTGCTGTTTCTAATGCTGAAGCTATTTGTATGGCAACATTTACACTCCATTTCCAGCTTAATGCGCCATCAGATAATATTATTTCTTTTAATGTTTTTCCTTGTATAAGTTCCATTACTATATAATATAAATCGCCTTCATGACCTACGTCATATACAGATACAATATTAGGATGAGTTAGACTTGCAACTGCTTGTGCTTCTGTATTAAATCTTTTTATAAATTCTTCATCTGTTGTAAATTCATCTTTTAACACTTTTACTGCTACATATCTATTTAATACATGGCACTTTGCTTTATATACAGTTGCCATTCCACCATTTCCTATTTTTCTTAATATTTCATATCTATTTCCTAATAATCTTCCCTCTAAGTTCATAATTTTTCACTCCCCTAGTTCTTTATTATAACAACTGTTATGTTGTCAACACCACCTGCATCATTTGCCATTTCTATTAACAGTTCATTACTATTCTCAAAATGCTTTGTTACAGTTTCGTATATCTTGGAGTCATCTACCATATTGGTAAGTCCATCAGATGCCATCACTATAACATCTCCCTCTTGGAAATTCTTAACCATAATATCAGGCTCTAAAACCTCAAAACATCCAAGAGCTTTTATAAGCATATTCTTTTTTGGATGGTGCTTTGCTTCTTCTTTTGTAATAGTTCCGATCCTTTACTAATGTTTCAACATAACTGTGATCATTTGTAAGCTTTCTAATAAACTTGTCTCTAATTCTATATATTCTACTATCTCCAATATGTCCTATATATGCTCTATTATTATATATTAAACAAATCTCTAAAGTAGTACCCATACTTTTAAGTTCTTCTGAACCTTGTGCAATATCAAATACTATTCTATTTGCATATTCCATTGAATTTTCTATCAAATCTTTAATGCTTTCTTTATCGTGTTCAATAATTTCAAAATGATTTTTAATATATCTTGTAGCTGCATCTATTGCCAGTCTACTTGCTATCTCTCCGCCTTCATATCCGACCCATACCATCTGCTAACATATACAGTGCTATATTTTCGTTTTCATTAGATATGTAGTAGTAATCCTCATTTTGCTCTCTTACTTTTCCTTTATCCGATTTTGCTAAAACTTCCATTATTTACTTTTCTTCACCTCTTTTTCTCCTTAGTTGTCCGCAGGCTGCATCTATATCTGAGCCAAGTTCTCTTCTTATTGTTGCAACTATTCCTTGATTATTTAAGTAATCTCTAAATTTTATTATATTTTCATTTGTACTTTTAGAAAATTTACCATCTTGAATTTTATTAATCGGTATAAGGTTTACATGGCATAGCATTCCTTTTAATAAATTTACTAATTCTTTTGCATCTTGTTCATTATCATTGTTATCTTTAGCTAAAGCATATTCAAATGAAATTCTTTTGTTTGTTTTTTCTATATAATATCTACAAGCTTTCATAAGCTCTTCAATATTATATTTGTTATTTATAGGCATCATAGCACTTCTTTTTTCATTATTTGCTTGATGTAAAGATATTGATAATGTACACTGCATGTCCCTATCTGCAATTTCATATATCTTAGGTACTACTCCACAAGTCGAAATGCTTATGTGTCTAGCACCAATCTCAAGTCCCTTAGGTGAGTTTATTATTTCTATTGCTTTCATTACATTATCAAAATTGTCAAATGGTTCTCCAATCCCCATAAATACTACATTAGATATCTTTATATCTAAGTCCTTTTCTACTGCTAAAATCTCTTCTACAATTTCTCCAGAACTTAAATTCCTTATAAAAGAAATCCCTGTTGATGCACAGAATTTACAACCCATTCTACAACCTACTTGAGATGATACACAAATTGTTCTTCCGTGCTTATATTCCATTACTACTGTTTCTATTGCATTTCCATCAAGTATATCAAATAGGTATTTTACTGTGCCATCACTTGAAACCTGCTTTTCCAAAATATTATAGTTACATATTGTAAATTCTTGTTTTAATTTTTCTCTTAAAGCTAATGATAAGTCTGTCATTTCATCAAAACTTGTTACATTTACTTTATATAGCCATTTATATATTTGGTCAGCTCTATAAGGTTTTTCTCCTATTTTTTCTAATTCTTGTTTTAATTCACTTATACTATAATCTTTAATGTTCTTCATAAAAATTCTTTCTTTAATTTATATGTTCTCTACATACCTTTATATCATAACTATAAATTTTTTTCAATATATCTATGACTAATTTTATAATTATTTGCAAGATAATGGTAGTTTTTAATCCGTTTGGAAGTAATATATTTAATTTACGAAGTGACGCGTAGCATGGGAGCGACTTAGAGGATGTTGGAGCGAAGCTCCATACATTCCTCTTAGGAGACGACCAACAAGGAACGAGTCAAATTAAATATATTACTTCCAAACGAAAATTACACTTTATTCTTCAATTAAGTTTAATAATTTAAGTATTTCCAATCCCACTTTTGTACCTTTTCCTTCAACTGGGTATTCATTTGAAAGTATACCAGGATTATCATTCAATTCTATAACTTTATAGTTTGTTGAATTTAAGTCATCTATTATAATGTCAACTCCACATATTTTTGCATTATATGCTTTAACAAGCTTTTCTGCAATTTTTTTGAAATAGTCTGGCATTATATCATATACTCCAACTGCCTCTCCGCCTTTACTTACATTTGAAATTTTGTGAAGGAATATTCTTTTATCCTTTGGTGGTACATATTCAAGTGAATATCCTTGTTCTGCAAGATATTCTAACATAAGGTCATTTACAACTATCTTTCTCTCAAATCTTGTATATGTTAAGCTTTTAACTTTTTTATCTATCAATTCTTGTATTGTTGATACACCATCTCCAACAACGCTTGTACATCTTCTCCACGAAACGTGTATACATTTTCCATCTATTACCAAAAATCTATATTCATTTCCTTTTACATATTCTTCTATCAAAATATCTGAATCAAATGTAAATGCATATTCTATTGCATTTGATAGATTTTCTTCATTTGCTCCATTGTCAATTATAGTTATTCCATCTCCATAATTTGTTGTCTTAGGCTTAACAACAACTTTTTGTCCTTCAAAAGATTTTATTATTCTACTTATTTTTCCTTTACTCATTTTATTATTGATGCATATAAACTTTGGTGTGTCTATTCCATTTTCCATCATTATCTTTTTTGCATATACCTTATCATCTGTAATAAAAGGATAGATATATGAATCTTTAGAAGTTTTTGATGCTTGAATTACACATTCTCTTACTTTTCCATTGGTAAATTCTACAAAGCTCTTTTTCTCATCAATAATTGTATAATCAATTCCTCTTGAAATAGCATCTTTTATTAATATTTGTGTTGATGCCTCTAGCATAGGATGTCCTGTTATTTTATATCTCATTCTCTCAGCTTCTTCGCTATATTTATTGGCAAGCTCTAATATTCCATTTAATAGTCCATCCTTTTTAGCCAAATTAACTACTTCTTCTGCTAATGTTTTTCCTTCCTTGCATGCCCTTTCTAAATATTTTTCAATGCTTTCTTCAAAATCAAGTTCAAATATGTCGTTTAACTCTTTATATGAATTTAACTCATTTATAATTTCTTGTAGTTGCTTTTCATTTAGTCCTTCTTTTGCAGTTTGCTTATAATTATACTCTTCTACCTTACTTTCATCTTCAATAAGACATTTTATTAAAAATAAAACAGTTACATCCATCTGCTCTTTGCTAATTCCACATTTGTCAAAAGGATTTATATCACATAATCTAATCTCTATATGATTTATTGTCTCATTCTCAAGTTCCTCAAGAGTATCATTTTTATGCAAAGATTTTGCTCTAATTGGTATATAAACTTCTTTAGCAGTTTTAACCTTATTATTATCTATTAATTGGTTAATTGACTCTATATATTTTTCTTTATTTGATAAGTCAATCTCTACCTTCTTTGTATTTGTAAATCCAATTTTTTCTGAATTTCTTAATGACAATACGCTCTTTTCATCCTCATCTAGTTGTAATGGAGTAGCTCCAAAGAAATACATTAGTATCCAAGCTTTTTTCATAAATACTCTCATTATTTTAAAATACGCATCATCTAAAGACTCTGGTATATTTTTATATGTTTTCTTTATTTCTTCAAATAAAGCATCATTAAAAGAGAAATTAACATGTATGCCTGACATACAGTGCATTTTATATCCATATTTTTTATATAAATACATCTCATATTCGTGTTCTTCTATGAATTCCTCATAGTTTCCCCAAGGAAAATCTTCTTCCTTTGGAAGTATGCATTGCATACTATATGGCCACAATACCTCTTCTTGATTATTCAATTCACATAAAACAACATTTGTAATTTCATTTAACTTTTCATAGCACTCGCCAGTATCTGCACTTACTGGAGTTCTAAGCTCCAATTGTGCTTCTCCCCAATCAGTGGTTATGAAATTATTTCTTAATTTATTTCCGAATACTGCTGGATGTGGTTTTTGTGATAGTTCTCCATTTTTATTGCATCTTAATCCTTCTCTTTCTATTCCAATACTATATAGGTTTTCTTTCATATTTAACTACTCCCTTTAATTTGTATATACCTTGTAAATAATAACATAAATATACAAATTTAGCAATAGTTAAGTTTCTTAAGTTTTTTTAAGCAAAGCATCCGTTACTACTCAGCCCTATAACTTTTTATTGTTTAAAATCAATTTTAAGCCATTTTAAAGAAAAGTTAGACTTTCTACACATTAGATAAATCAACAAATTACATTGGGGCTGAGTAGTAACAAGCATCCCTAAAAAATTATAGGGATGCTTTGTTATTTTTTATTTAATTTTACACGCTTTAACCTTTGCTATATGCTTATTTTCCACCTTTTCTATTTTATAAACTACCTTTTCAGTTTCAATCACTTTACCTTTATCATTTTTTGTAGGAACATATCCTAATTTATCAACTAGGTATCCAGAAAGTGTATCATAATCTCCATCTTCAATTGTAACACCTAAATAATCTTCTGCATCATATATTGCAATGTTTCCATCAAATATAAAAGTATCTTCATCTATTTGTTCAGCTATATTCTCTACATCATCATATTCATCATAAATTTCGCCAACAATCTCTTCTAGTATATCTTCCATAGTAACAACTCCTGATGTTCCTCCATATTCATCAATAACTATTGCTATTTGCTTTCTATTTTTTCTTAGTTCTTCAAATAGCTCATTAACTGGCTTTGTCTCTGATGTAAAATATGCTTTTTTAACCAAACCTTTTATTTTAGTATTTTTATTCTTTTGCGATAGCAATATATCTTTTATATATACAATTCCTTTTATATCATCAATATTCTCATCATAAACAGGAATCCTACTGTATCTTAAATCTTCAGACAATTCTTCTATAACTTCTGATATTGTCATATTTATATCTAATGCAAATATTTCCGTTCTAGGAACCATTATTTCAGAAACAACTTTGTCATTAAACTCGAATACGTTATTTATCATGTCCTTTTCTTCTTCCTCTATTGTTCCTTTTTCTTCTCCTACATCTACCATCATTCTAATTTCTTCTTCTGTAACTGTTTCTTCTTCATATTCTGATACACCAAAAATCTTAGACACTACATTGGTTGAGTAAGTTAATAGCTTAACAAAAGGAGAAGTAACAATAGAAATTGCTCTTATTATTTTAATTGTTGCAAATGCTACTTTTTCACAATTTTTCATTGCTATTCTTTTTGGTACAAGTTCCCCAAATATTAACGTAAAATATGATAAAATTATTGTTATTACTATTATTGAAATGCTGTTCCATACTGATAGACTTATTTGTGGAATTAATCTATTAAGTATTGGTGCAAGTTCACTTGCAAATGTCTCAGAAGCAAATGCACTTGATAGAAAGCCGTGCTAATGTAATTCCTATTTGAATCGTTGCTAAAAACTTGCTGGGGTTTATTAGCATTTCTTTAATCTTTTTTGCTTTTTTATTTCCTTCTTTAGCTTGCTTGTCTATTTTTGCATCATTTAGTGAAATAAATGCTATTTCTGTTGCTGCAAAGAAAGCATTTAGCATTATCAATATTATGATTACAATTATTTGCATAAAGTATATTTCTCCTTTTTTTGCATACTACTATATAATATTTATCATTAAATTAGTATTTATTCATTTAATCAACCATTGTTATTTTTTCTATAATAGGTTGATTTTCTTTTAAAACTGTTCCATTATCATCTTCTACTTGAGTTTCTTCACAGATTTTGTCTACAATTTCTATTCCACTTGTAACTTTTCCGAATCCTGCATATTGACCGTCTAAAAATGTACTATCTTTATGAACGATAAAGAATTGTGAACTTGCACTGTTATAGGCACTTGACCTTGCCATTGATATTGTTCCTCTAACATGAGATATTGAATTTTTTACTCCATTTGCTGAAAATTCTCCCTTAATAGTCTCATCACTTCCGCCCATTCCAGTTCCTTCAGGGTCTCCTCCTTGCATCATAAATCCTTCCATAATTCTATGAAATGTTAATCCATTATAAAATCCTTCATTAACTAATTTTGCAAAATTAGCAACTGTTATTGGTGCAGTATCTGCATCTAATTCTAATTCAATTGTTCCATAATTTTTTATTTCTATTTTTGCGTGATGTTTTCCAGAAGTATACATATTATCTCCCTCCTCATTATTTGTTTCATTTTCTGAATTGTTTATTGTTTCATTAGTATTTGTTTCTTCTTTACTAGTTAAAGTTTCATTAGAATTGACTTCATTCTTTTGGTTATCTAAGCCTTTTAAAACAATTAAACCTATAACAATTGCTAAAATTACTAATACTACAATTACAATTCCTATTATTATTTTTTTATCCATATTTTCCTCCCGATATATTAAAATTTGGAGTTAAGACTTTTGTATCTTAACTCCATTAATTAAATCATATTATTTTATTTTGGGCAATAGTTTAGTTATTATTTTTTATCATAATCATCTAAGAAGTGATGAGTTTCTCCATTTTTCCTGTATGAAATAATTGTATCCAAATTTACATTCTGTGCACTTCTAAAAATATTCACATCAATATAAGGATTAATCTGCCTTAGCTTCTTTATTAGATTTTTCATTTCTTCTCTTTTTGAATTTTCTCCACCATTGTCATATACAGTATAATTTTCTGTAAACCTACAAGCACATTGAATAAATTCCAAATTATTTTTTTCTTTCCAGTTTATTATGTCATTTTCTTTTACATAATATAATGGTCTAATAAGTTGCATTCCTGTATGAGAGGTACTTTTAACTTTAGGCATCATTGTTTGCATTTGCGCACCATATAACATTCCCATAAGTATTGTCTCAATCACATCATCAAAGTGATGGCCTAAAGCTATTTTATTACAACCTAATTTCTGAGCTTGCTCATATAAATGTCCTCTTCTCATTCTTGCACAAAGATAACACGGATGGTCATTAATTGTTGCTACTCTATCAAATATATCTGTTTCAAACATTGTAATAGGTATATTTAAAATCTCACAGTTATTTATGATTTTTTGTTTATTTGCTTCATTATATCCAGGGTTCATACATAAAAAGACTAAATCGAAATTCATTTTGCCGTGCCTTTGAAGCTCTTGCAGACATTTAGCCATAAGAGATGAATCTTTTCCCCCTGACATACAAACTGCTATTTTATCTCCTTCTTGTATTAAGTCGTACTCTTGTATTGCTTTGACAAATCTATTCCATATTTTTTTACGATAATTAGTTATAATTGTTCTTTCTATCTCTTTGTATCTTTCCATTTTAAAGTTATCTCCTTTTATTTGCTCATATAAATTCTACAAATTTAAATTTTTAAATCCATTCCCCATATTTTGCTATATAAATCTTCTTCGCAATCATTGCAACAAAGCAGTATAAAATTGGCACTAAAATTATTATTGGCAAGTAAGCAAAAGGTATTGCAACAAGTCCAATTATCTTTCCAAGCCAAGTATAAGAAATAACTACACCAATAATTGCAAGCAATATAGATGAGAAATATACAAGTTTATGTGCATTGCTTTCTATAAATGGTATTTTTGCCGTTCTGATAATATGCATTCCTAATAAGTTAGACACTATACTATATGAAAACCATATTGTTTGGAAGGTTGGTGCATCATGCAATTTAAATACTATTAATAATATTGCAAAAACTATTAAGTCAAATGCCGAGCTTAATGGTCCCATAAATAACATAAACTTTTTTAGACTCTCTATATTAAATTTCCTTGGTTTTTTTAAGTATTCTTCATCTACATTATCAAAAGGAAGTGTTAATTGGCCAAAATCATAAAGCAAACCTTCTACCAATAACTGTATAGGAGTTTCTGGAAGGAAAGGTAATATAACACTTGCAATAATAACAGACACTACTTCTCCAAAGTTAAAGCTTGTAGATAGTTTAATATATTTCATAAGATTTGCAAAAGTTTTTCTTCCGCTCAGTTACTCCATCTAATAAAACGCGTAAGTCTTTTTCTAGCAAAATTATATCTGCTGATTCTTTGGCAATATCAACTGCTGTGTCTACTGAAATGCCAACATCTGAGTTAACCAATGATGGTGCATCATTTATTCCGGTCGCCCATATATCCTACTATATTATCTGTCTCATGTAGTATCCTAACAATTCTAGCTTTTTCAATTGGAGAAAGTTTTACAAATATATTGTTATTTTTGAGTAGTCTTAAAACTCCAGCATCTGAAAGCTTTTCTATTTGTTTTCCCTCTATAATTGAATCTGAATTTATACCTACTTTTTTACATATACATTTTGTAACTTCTGCATTATCTCCTGTTAAAACAATAACACGTATTCCTGCTTCATTTAATTCTTTTATTGCTGATTTAGCACTTTCTTTTGGTGGGTCTAGGAAGCCTATAAATCCTAGAAGTACCATATTTTTCTCATCTTTTACTCCAAAATCTTCTACATCATTAATATCATTTTTTTGACAAACAGCTATAACTCTTAAGCCCTCTTGATTAAGTTCTTTCGAAATTTTTAAAATATTGTCCTTAATTTCTTTTGTTATTCCTGATACTTCTCCTTTATAATCTACCATCGTGCAAATATTAAGTATTTCTTCTACTGCTCCTTTTGTAATTAATTGTTTCTTTTCCCCATCACTTACAATTACTGATAAACGTCTACGCGAAAAATCAAATGGGATTTCATCTATTAATTTATATTTTTTGGTATACTCTTCCATCTCATTTTGCATAGCTCTATTTACAACTGCTTCATCAATATTACCTCTTAAACCTGTTTGGAAATATGAGTTCAAAAAAGCGTGTTTTAAGATTCGATAGTCTTCTTCTCCATGTATATCTAAATATTTTTCAAGTACAATTTTATCCTCAGTGAGTGTTCCTGTTTTATCTGTACACAAAATATTCATAGCTCCAAAGCTTTGTATTGCGTCTAGCTTTTTTACAATCGTTTTCTTCTTTGACATTCTAACAGCACCTTTTGAAAGGCTAGAAGAAAGAATTACCGGAAGAAGAAGTGGTGTAATACAAATTGCAATAGCAACAGCAAATGTAAATGCAGTAACAGTGCTATGTTTTGTTACATTTAGTATAAATATAATTGGTATTAGAATAAACATAAATTTTATTAACAATTTGCTAATATTTTCAATTCCTTTTTGGAAAGCCGATTTTGGCTTAGTGCTTGATACTGTATGTGCTACCTTTCCAAAATAAGTATCATCAGCTGTTTTAATAACAGCACATTTGGCACTTCCACTAATAACGTTCGTTCCCATAAAGCAAATATTGTCTAATTCTGATATACTATCAAATTCAGTTACATTAGATTCCACATTTTTCTTAACTGCATCTGATTCTCCTGTTAATGATGATTGTCCTACATATAAATCTTTTGCTTCTAATACTCTAAGGTCAGCAGGAATTAAGCTACCTGCTGATAATTTTATAATATCTCCTAAAACAACTTGATTAATAGGTATTTTTGTTTCTTCTCCACTACGTATAACCGTTGTTGTAGTTGCAACAAGCTCTTTTAACTTTTCTGCTGCTTTATTTGAACTAAATTCCTCAAAAAACTCCAATAATGTACTAGATATAACTAATATTGCAATTACAATAATATTTGCATAACTTGGGCTTTCTGCCAAATATACATCTGTATAAAATAACACACACGCAATTCCAAGCAATATACTATTAAATGGACTAAACAAACTACCAAAGAAATATTGATACCACTTTTTTGGTTTTGCAGATTTTATTTGATTTAATCCATATTTACTTAGTCGATTATTTGCTTCTTCATTTGACAATCCATTTTCATTAATATTATATTTTTTTATAAATTCTTCTTTACTTAAAGAGCATTGAGTTCCATATACTTTTTCTATATTTACTTCTTCTTTTACATTTGCCACGAAAATCAACCCCATTCTTTTTCTATTATTACACTAAATCGGAAAATTTAAGCATATTCTGCTAAATTAAGTATTATATTTCTTTCTCAAAATGTTGATAATCTTTTTTGCTCTTCCATTCTCCTCCCCAAGTCCATCCTCTCTTAATAAAGGCATTATATAGGTCATCTTCCTTTTTTATAACACCTTTTTCATTAATGTTTCTATCTGTGTATTTTTTAGCATTCGCAGGTGAAATAATCTTCCCTGAAATATATGGATTGTATAAAGGATTAATGTCAATTGATGCACCTTTTGAATGATTTGAAAGTTTTTTAGTATTTGCAACCACTCTGTAACAAAATGCAGATGTATTATTGTCTTTCATTGATGCTTCATCATTTGCTCCATAATCATCAATTAATTTCATCTTTTCTATTGGATTATTATTTTCTTCTTGTATCTCATTATTTGCCTGAAGCAAAGCATTTTCTTCATTTTTATTTTTTTCTAATCGGCTTATATTGCTTAAAATCGGTATTGCTACGGCTATCATAGTAATAGTAAAAAATGCTTTTTTCATCTATACCTTTATTCCCCTATTATCTTTTTAACCTCTTCTTTGCTTAGTTCTACTATTTTACATATTGTGTCTATATCTATCTTTTCTTTATACATATTTAAAATTACAGCCTTTTGCTTTTCCTCTATACCTTTTTTATATCCATATTTTTCTACTGCTTTTGTGTCTCTTATATGCTTATCGCGTAGTTCTGCTAAATATCTTTCCCTTTTATCCTGTTTTATCTTATCTAATTCTTCCTTTGCTCTCTTTATATCTTCATTCTCACTCATGGCACTTTCTCCAATCTTCTCTGGATTTTTTATAAATAAAGACCATAACATTACTTTGTCTTTTTCATCTATACCTTTATTCCTTAACCTATTCATAAATTTTGATAGTTCAATTATATGTATTTCTAATACGGATGTCAAGACTATTTTTCCATATTCTTCTTCCCTTATTTGCCATTTTGTATGATATTTTTCTATTTCTTTTATACTATCTAATTCAAAATCTGCTATTAGTATTACTATTGTCTTATTTAACTTCTCATAATCTTCTCCTTCTTTAATATCCTCGCTATATAGCTTACTCCAATAAAACATTAATCTTTTTTCTATATTATCACTCTGCACTATCTGCATTTCTATATTGCATTGTACTTCTCCGTCTATTCTTGCTCTTACATCTAATATTCCTACTTTATCATCTCTTATATCTTTCTCTAATATTGGTGTTTCATTTAGTTTTACGTTTTGCACCTCCTTGTTAATTATTGCACTTATTAGTCCTTTGGTTATTTCTTCATTTCCAGTATGTCCAAAAATTCGCACAAATATATAGTCATTTGTGGGAACCATTGAATCGTTTTTTGCCATAAGCATTTCTCCCTTCTTTTTTTATTTTTTAGAATATGATTTTAACTTGGGGATTTCCCAATAGATTTATTTTGTCTTTCCTTAAGGTGTAGGTTAAATAAAAATAAAAAATAAGTAATGTAAGTATTTTAAGCAAATTTTGCTTAATTACTTGCATTACTTGGGTTATATAATCTTTTTATATGGGTGGCAGTTAAAATGTTTAGGCAATTTTAAATCAGCTTTGTCATATAAATTAATCTATATTATTATAATAGTAATAATGTTAATTCTTTTATTTTTTCTCCATTATTTATTTACTCCTTGCTTTTTATAGTCCAGATTCCTTTTCTTGTAGTTCCTTTTCTTTCTATAATATCTTTTTTCTTTAATTCTGCAATATTCCACCTTACAGCATCATACTTTATTTCACTAATTAATTCACTAATCTGTTTAACAGATATTGTAGGATTTTCTTTTATTATCCCTAGTATTTTATTTTGTATTTCACTTAATTGATTATGATAATTATTTGGGTAACTATTTGGGTAATTATTTGGGTAATTACTTTTATTTTTTCTCATATATAAAGTTAGTATAGTTCTATTAGGATTTAATTCATCTTTCATTTCTGGTTTTATCCAATTTCTGTTTTTCCAAGCATTACAAATTTTGTATAATCCAGATCCTGCTCTTTCTCCATAACCCAAATATGAAAACATCTGATGTAAAATTGCATTTCTAGCATCGCTTCTTCCGCCTTGCATTGCTATTTCTATTGGTATTCTTGAATTACCTGGATTTGAAAATTTAAAGTAATCAGGTCCTTTTTCGATTACTATACTTCCACTTCCTGAATAATCTGTATGTACTATACAATTCGTAAGTCCGTTCTCTTACGCTTTCATGAACTTCTGTATCATCAATTCTCATTAAATCTTTGTCTAATGCAAATGGAGTCGGTATATCTGATGTCAGTCTATTTACTATTTTTGCAAAAAAGCTCCATAAATTGCCAACCCACATTTCATCTGGCGATGATGTTATTCTGTTAGACCATCTTTCAGTAGTTATAAAATTATCAATTTCTCTGTAATCCAAAAAGAATCTTGGTATAATCTCAAGTATTTCTTCGTTTTTTCCAAACATTAAAAGTCCTGCTAATGTCAACTTGTCTGTTTTTCTGTCGATTGCTCTTATCATATACAAGAAATCCTTATTTGACAAATTATTCCACTCGTGATTATCACCTTTATGAATTTTAAATCTTGTTCTATAACTATCTATTGTTTCCTTGTCGAGATTATTAATATCAAATTCTTGTAAGATTGTTCCATCTTTTGATTCTTCTGAGCTTTCACTTATCATTACTCTAATTTCTTCTTTACTACATTTATAATCTCCTTCGTGATATCTTTTATATGTTCCTGTAATTGGATTATTATTGATATATATTGGTTTATTTTTTCTGTCTGCAACTGGTATACTTATTACAATAATCGTTTTATTATCGATATTTTTTATTTCTATATCATCATCCGTTAGGTTATTAAGATTTATTTTTTCTTTATTATTAATAGTGTTCCAAAAATCTTTTAAAATATTATTATAATTATCAATGCCTTCTATTGTGCATATATTGCTTTCTTTATTTTCTTTAATTCCTAATACAATTATACCACCTCTTGAATTAGAAAAAGCAGAATAGGTTTCCCATAAAGATTTTGGTAATTTATTTTTTGATTCTTTAAATTCTACTTCATGATTTTCTCCAATATTTAATACATCTATTATTTGCTTTTTGTTCGTAATTTATCACCTCTATTTAGTATTTTTTATATATTCCATTTTTTAGAAAATGATTTTAACTTGGGGATTTCCCAATAGATTTATTCTGTCTTTACCTAAGATGTAGGTTTAAATAAATAAAAAAATAAGTAATGTAAGCACTTTAAGCAAAATTTACTTAATCACTTGCATTACTTAGGTTATATAATCTTTTTCCTTGTTTGTCAACTAAAACAGTTCGACAATTTATTGCTTTAATTCTCCCAAATTCACATAAAAAACCAAACTTTCATTTTACATTTATTTAAAATTGTGATATACTTGTAAATATTTGTTAGATATTGTTGTTTTAAGAGGTAAAAAATGCAAAAATTTATATCAAAAAGTGAAAAAGATACAATAGCTTTTGCCAGAGACTATGCAAAAAGCTTAAATAAAGATGATATAATTGTACTAAGCCGGAGACTTAGGCTCAGGTAAGACTAAATTTACTCAAGGAATACTTGAATATTTCAGCCTAGATAGTGAAATATCAAGTCCAACTTTTACAATCGTAAATGAATACAAAAATGACAAAATATCCATCTTTCACTTTGATGTTTACAGATTAAATAATGAAGATGACTTTTATGATATAGGTGGAGACGAATATTTTGGAAATGGTCTTTGCATTATTGAATGGGGAGAAATTATAAAGCCAGCTCTTCCTAAAAACACAATCTATATCAATTTTGAAAGAGACGAAAATGACGAAAACTCAAGAATTATAACTATATCTGAGAACCAAGTGACTTGACGCTTCTTTGTCCGTGCCCAATTTAAGTTTCGAGCCAATAGCGAGAACTCTTAAATTGCAACGCTAAAACTTTTTTATATAAAAACTTCTATAAATATATGCCAAAAATTACTAAGAAAGGAATCGATTTTATGAAAATATTAGCAATAGAAACTTCTTGTGACATTGCATCAGTATCACTTTTAGAAGATGATAACTTGATACTAGAACTAAAAGAAATATCTGTTAAAAATCATTCAGAAGCTTTAATGCCTTTAATCGACAAGCTTTTAAAAGAAACAAATATAACTTTAGACGATATTGATTTATTTGCTTGCGACAATGGACCTCGGTTCTTTTACAGGAATTAGAATTGGTCTTTCTACAATAAAAGCATTTTGTGACGTAAAAAACAAGCCATGCATTCCCGTTTCTTCCTTAGAAGCACTAAGTTATATGGTTGACGAAGAAGACGCATATATTTGCTCTATGATTGATGCAAAACATTCAAATATCTATGCTTGTATTTTTGAAAAAAATGAAGATAATTATACAAAATATTGCGATTTTGTTTTTGACAAAATTGAGAATTTTTTGTTAGTTTTAGGTAGTTTGAAAAAAAAGATATTTTTTGTAGGAAATTGTGGCATACTTTATAAAGATATGATAAAATCATATTTGAAAAATGATATTTTTTTCGAAGAAGATACACTTGTATCTTCAAAATACATTGGAATTGCTGCATTTGATAAATTTCAAAAAGGTGAAGCAATATCTTCTGATAAGCTCACTGCCCTTTATTTAAAAAAATCGAATGCAGAAGAAACTTTGGAGGCAAAACAATAATGGACATACTTTTAAGTACATTACATCTAGAAGATTTAGAAAATATTAACCTTGCAGACTTTGATGATTTTTGGACTAAATCTATTTTAGAAAATGAACTATCAAGTCCTACCTCTACTTACTTAGTTGCTAAACAAAAAGACGAAATTTTAGGATTTGCTGGTTTAAAATTTCTTTTAGACGAAGCTCATATTACAAATATTGTAGTTCGAAAAGATAAGCGTAATTTAAAAATAGGTTCAGCCCTTCTTGAAGCTTTAATAAACAAAGCAAAAGAAAACTCTACCCTAATTACTTTAGAGGTAAATGAGCAAAATTCTCCAGCAATACACCTTTACCAAAAGTACAATTTTCAAATTGTAGGAACTCGAAAAAAATACTATAATAATAAATTTGACGCATATATTATGACAAAATATTTTAATTAAAATACATATGAACAAACAATTTATGTATTGTTTTAGAAAGGAACTTAAGATGCAAAAGAAACATGAATTAAATTATAGAGATTTAAAAGATTATTGCTCTACTTCAAAATTCAATTTTGATACAACTGCTGAACTTGAACCAACTGACAAAGGAATTGGCCAAGAAAGAGGAATTGTTGCTCTTGAATTTGGCCTTAATGTTGATGTTAATGGTTATAACCTTTATGTAGAAGGGCCAAGTGGCGTTGGTAAAACTATGTACACTAAAAATTACTTAGACAAAATTTCTAAAAAGAAAAAAACTCCAGTTGATTGGTGCTACTTATATAACTTTGATAATCCAAATGAGCCAATCGCTCTATCTCTCCCTGCAGGTCAAGGTCTTGAATTTCAAGATACTATGGAAAGCTTTATTAAAGATGTAAAAGCAGATATTAATAAAACTTTTAACAATGAAGATTTCGAAAAAGAAAAGGCACTTATTAAGCAAGAATATGAACAAAAAAGAAGTATTCTTTTGGAAAAACTTAATAAAGAATCTATGAAACACGGTTTTGAGGTAAAAACTGCTCAAAACGGTATATATATGATGCCTATCTACGAAGGTAAAACTCTTGAAGAAGAAGAATTTAATAAATTAGATGATAGTATAAAGCAACAATTTGAAGAGAAGTCAAGTATTGTTCAAGAACAAATAATGAACACTATATCAGAAATTAAATTAATAGAAAAACAATCAGAAAAGAAAATTCAAGAATGGCAATCTAATATTTCGCTTTTAACTGTAAATGTTCATATAAATTATATTAAATCAAAATATAAAAGGAATAAGAAAATTTCTCAATTCTTGGATAACGTAAAAAAAGATATAATGAAAAATGTACCACTATTTTTAGATAAACCTTCTAATCAACCTCAACAACAATTCCAAGGTCCAAACCATGAGCCACCTAAACCATGGCTTAATTACAGAGTTAATCTTTTTGTTGACAATAGTAAATTAGAAGGTGCCCCTGTTATAATGGATTCAAACTATTCTTTCCAAAATATTTTTGGTAAACTTGAATATGAAAATTACATGGGAAGCTTTAAAACTGATTATACTATGCTAAAGCCAGGTCTTCTTCACAAGGCTAATGGTGGATATATAATATTTCAAGCAGAAGATTTGCTTACAAATCCTGTTTGTTATGATAACTTAAAAAGAGTTCTTCGTATAAAAGAAATTAGTGTTGATAATGCATTAGAACAAAGAGCTCCAATGGTTATGGTATCTTTAAAGCCTGAACCAATACCATTAGATTTAAAAGTTATATTAATTGGAAATGCAAATATTTATCATACTTTATTAAGTATGGATCCTGACTTTAGGAAATTATTTAAAATAAAAGTTGAATTTGCTGACGATGCTCCAAGAACTGATGAAAATATTTTAAAGCTTGCAAGATTTTTCCATGCTTTTTGTGAAAAAGAAAATCTACCTCATCTAGACAAAAATGCTGTTGCAAGAATGATTGAATATGCTTCACGTCTTGCTAATGATAAATCAAAACTTTCGACTAAATTTAATGATTTATCTCAGGTTATTGCAGAAGCTGGAACTTGGGCAGTGCTTGCTCGTTCAAAAGTTGTAACAGAAGAATTTATTGATAAAGCTATTGATGAAAAAATACAAAGAGTTAAAAAATATGACGAAAGATATTCTGAAATGATAAAAGACAACACTCTTTTAATAAATACATCAGGTTCAAAGATTGGAGAAATAAATGGCTTAACAATAATGAGTATTGGAGATTATTCTTTCGGTAAACCTTCAAAAATAACTGTAAATACTTTTACAGGTAAATCAGGAATTATAGATATTGAGCGTGAAGTTGAACTTTCTGGTTCATCTCATTCAAAAGGTGTACTTATTTTGAGTGGTTATATTGGAGAATTATTTGCACAGGACATTCCACTTTCTCTTTCAGCAAGTATTTGTTTTGAGCAATTATATAATGGTGTAGATGGAGATAGTGCTTCAAGTACAGAATTGTATGCTTTACTTTCTAGTCTTTCTGAAGTTCCAATAAATCAAGCCATAGCTGTTACAGGCTCTGTAAACCAGAAAGGCGAAATCCAACCAATTGGTGGAGTAAATGAAAAAATAGAAGGCTTTTATAACGTTTGCAAAATGAGAGGATTAGATGGAAGCCATGGTGTATTAATTCCAATACAAAATTTGAAAAACTTAAGCTTAAATGATGAAGTTGTAGAAGCTGTTAAAAATGGTCTATTCCACATATATGCTGTGTCAACTATTGAAGAAGGAATTGAAGTTTTAACTGGTGTTCCTGCTGGAAAGAAAGATAAATCTGGAAACTTCCCTGCTGGTTCTATAAACTATCTTGCATATGAAAAGTTAAAGAAATATGCAAATATAAGTAAAAAAAATTAGTGTTAAATGAATAACATAAGGAAACAACAATTAATTTTTTTGCACCTTGCAGTCGCAACCTACAATAAATAATTTTTTAAATGTAGGTTGCTCCATTCGCCCTTCGCTAACGCTCCGGTTGGTCGCTTACGCGGTGCTTTCAAAAATTAATTGTTGTTTCCTTTTTTATTTATATAGACTAATCTTTTAAACTTTTTCTACCAAATAATTTTTCATTATATCTTTTGCAATAGTTCCCTCATCAAGTCCATATTTTTTCTCAATTTGTTCAACACTTCCATGTTTTACAAATTCATCAGGATATCCATATTTCTTAAGTGTAACATCTTTTATATTTTCTTCATTTATCAATTCTTCTACCATACTTCCGAAGTCCACCTTTTATGATATTATCCTCTATTGTTATAACATTCTTTGTTTTTAAGATTGAGTCTAAAATTGTTTCTTTATCTAATGGCTTTAAGAATCTTGCATTTATTACTTCAATGCTTTTTCCTTCTTTTTCTTCTAAAATATTTGCTACTTTTATTGCTCTATCTACCATCTTACCAATTGCAATTATACTTAAATCATCACCTGTCTTTAGTACTTCTGCCTTTTTATCTTCCAATGTCTCATATTTATCAAATTTAATACTGCCTTCTCCTCCTCTTGGATACCTAATAACTACTGGCTTATTTAGTGTAACTGCATATTCTAGCATGTTCTCTAATTCTTTAAAATCTTTTGGCGCCATAATAATCAGATTTGGTATCATTGAGAAAAAGGATAAATCAAAAATTCCTTGATGTGTTTCTCCATCATTTCCAACTATGCCGTGCTCTGTCAACACACATAACAACACCTAAATTTTGAAGAGCTATATCATGTATAACTTGGTCGAAGGCTCTTTGATAGAAAGAAGAATATATAGGGACAACAGGTATCATTCCATCTTTTGCAAGTCCTGCTGCTAATCCGAAGTGTATGTTGTTCTGCAATTCCGACAATCAAAAAATCTATCAGGGTAAACTTTTGCAAATTCTGTAAGTCCAGTTCCATCTTTCATAGCTGCCGTTATTGCAACTATTCTTTTATTTTCTTTTGCAAGACTTACTAATTTATCTCCAAATACCTTTGAATAATCCTTTTTCTTTTCTTTCTTACTTTCTCCAGTTTCGATATCAAAATTTGATGCACTGTGGAATTTATCTGGATTTTCTTCTGCAGGCTTGTACCCCTTTCCTTTTTTAGTTACAACATGTATTAATATTGGTCCATCTAAATCTTTACTTATTCTTAATATACTTTCTAGCTTTTCTATGTCATGACCATCTATTGGGCCTAAATATCTAAAGCCTATATCCTCAAAAAGCATATTAGGTATTAATAATTGTTTAATACTATATTTTACTCTTCTGATTAATTTAATAATCTTATTACTTCCTCTTGGGAGCATATTAACTAATTTTTTTACATATTTATTAGATTCTGTATAAAATTTTCTAGTCCTTGCCTTACTTAAGAATAACGAAATTCCTCCTACATTTTTTGAAATACTCATTTCGTTATCATTTAATATAACAATTAAGTTTGTCTTTAAAGCTCCTGCGTGATTTAATGCCTCAAGTGCCATTCCGTCCGAGTAAGTGCTCCGGTCTCCAATTACTGCGATAACATGTTCCTTTCCATTTTGCAAATCTCTTGCAAGTGCCATTCCTAAAGCTGCTGAAATTGATGTACTGCTATGGCCTGTATCAAAGCTGTCAAATTCAGATTCACTCTGCTTTGGAAAGCCTGCTAGTCCACCAAATTGTCTTAAAGTATGCATCTCATCTTTTCTTCCAGTTAGTATTTTATGTACATAACTTTGATGTCCAACATCCCATATTATTTTATCCGTTGGTGCATTAAAAACGCTATGAAGTGAAATTGTAAGTTCAACTACACCTAAATTTGAGGCTAAGTGTCCTCCATTTTTTGAAACTGTTTCTATAATTAACTTTCTTATATCTTCTGCAAGCTGTTTTTTTTCTTCTATATCTAATTTTTTTAAATCTTCTGTATTATTCACTTTGTCTAATATTTTGTACATTTAATTTGCATACTCCCCCCTAAATAAATTACTAGCCAATTAAATTATACAATAAAAATGGAGCATATGCAATGCCCCATTTTATATATCTAACTTTACATTTTTCTAAATACGCCTGATACTTTTCCAAGTATTTTACAATCAGGTACTATTATTGGATCCATGGTAGAATTTTCTGGTTGGAGTCTTATATGATCTGTTTCTTTATAAAATGTTTTTACAGTAGCTTCATCTTCTATCAAAGCAACAACAATTTCCCCATTATTTGCTGTGTTTTGCTTTCTGACTAATATATAATCTCCATCTAAAATACCCGCTTCTATCATGCTTTCTCCTCTTACTGTGAGCATAAAGCTTTCTGAATTACCAACAAAATCTATTGGAATTGGGAAAGTATCTGTAACATTTTCGACTGCTAGTATTGGTTGGCCTGCCGTTATCTTTCCTATTACTGGTACTTCTACAAGTTCTTTTGATGTATAAAAATCTTTAATATTTTCTTGTTTTGGTTCTCCCTTTCCACCTTTCATAAGTCTTAATGTTCTTCCCTTTTGATTTTCTTTTTTAATATAACCTTTTTGTTCCAATTTAGCTAAATATCCATGAACTGTGGCTGTTGATCTAAGTCCTACTGCCTTACCAATTTCTCGTACTGAAGGAGCATATCCTACGTCTCCCATTTGTTTTTCAATAAATTTTAGTATTGCCTTTTCTCTTTTATTTAGTTCAACCGTGCTTTTCTTTCTTCCCAAATTCATCACTCCTTTTTCATTTGTAAATATAATATCATATAAACAAATAATTGTCAAACAAATTTTTGATTTTTTGTTAATTTTTTCGTCATATTATTTTTTCTATATAATACATTTATTAATATGAACAGGCTAAAACTTTTTTTATTTAATACTATGATACTAACTTTTACCTCATTGTTTATGAGTTTAATAAACATGTTTTTTAGCATATATATAGCAAACAAACTTGGCAGTGAAGGTGCTCGGTATTTTCGAATTAATTATGTCTATATACACCTTTGCAATAACATTCGCTAACTCTGGTATAAATCTTTCTGCAACAAGAATTGTCTCTGAAGAACTTGATGGTAATTCGCGGAAGACGGAATAAAAATTGCTATGAAAAAATGTATTCTTTACAGTTTATGTTTTGGAATAATAGCTTGCATTATATTAATTATATTTGCCCCATATTGCTCATCTATTTTTCTACATGGAAAAGTTACAAATACGCCAATCTATATAATGGCATTAAGTCTTCCATTTACCTCTCTTGTAACATCTCTTAGTGGGTATTTTACGGGTGTTAGACGAGTTTCAAAAACGTCTTTCAGTCGTGCCTTAAGCATGATTTTACAAGTTGTATTAACTTGCTATTTTTTATACATTCTCCCATACTCCGATTTAAGCATTGTTTGTACTTATCTAATCCTTGCAACTACTATTGCATCTATTTTTGAATTTATACTTACCTACATATTATACTTACTTGACAGAAGAAAAATTTTAAGTATTAACACTACTCCTCAAGGAGAAAATTATTTAAGAAAAATTTTAAGAATTGCATTTCCTGTCGCAATTACTTCATATATACGTTCTGGGCTTTCAACTTTAAAGCAACTTTTAATCCCATTTAGTCTTGAAAAGCACTCAGTTGCCTGTGACGAAGCCCTTTCTCAGTATGGGCTTATCAATGGAATGACTATGCCAATTATAATGTTTCCTTGTATAATTATAACTTCATGTGCAAATTTGCTCATTCCAGAATTTGCAAGATACAATATTAAAAAAGATTTTGCTAGGATGAACCAAGTAATTGTGTTTATTTTTAAGCTTACCTCCTTTTTTAGCATTTGCGTAATAGGAGTATTTTTAACTTTTACAGAGGAAATATGTTATTTAATATATAACAGTCTTAATATATCAACCTTTTTAGTGCTTCTTTCTCCTCTTGTTATATTTATATATTTAGATAAGGTTATTGATGCAATGCTTAGAGGCTTAGACAAACAGGTTGGAGTAATGTTTTGTAATATATTTGACCTATTTTCGACCATTATTTTAATATATACTCTAGTTCCAATATACGGTATATATGGATACATTGCAATTATTGCTATCAGTGAGGTTTTAAACTTTACTATTAGCCTAATTCAATTATATAGAGTGACCAAATTCAAATTTGACTATTTTTCATATGTTTTAATACCTATTTTACTTGTATTTGCTACAAAGTTTTTATTTGATGCAATTGATAACTATATTGAATATGATATTAGTTTTGTTATTTTAAAAATTTTAATATTTGTAATTATTTATATCATTCTACTTATTTCTTTTAACATATTTAAGTTCTTTAAGCAAAAGCGCTTTGTTATAATAAGCCACAAAAAGAAGATACTTCATTTTTAAAGTATCTTCTTACATAAATTTAATTAATATTTACATTTTCGCCTTTATCTCTTCTAATGCTCTTGCAAGTTGGTCTGGACATGATGTTCCTCTTAATCCACATTGGATGCCTTTCAAAGTGTTTATTACTTCATCTATTTTTCTGCCCTCAACTAATTTACTAACACCTACTGTATTTCCTGGGCATCCGCTTATAATTTTAACACTTTTTATTACATCTCCATCTAGCTCTATAATCATTTCGTTAGAGCAAACTCCTTGTGGTTTATATCTATATTCCATCCGTAATCCTCCTTTAGCCTTCTACTTCTCTTGCTAATATTATAGTTCTTAAGGCTTCATCCTCTGTACAGGTAGATAATGTTAATTCTCTTTTACCTTCTGTATCTCTATTATAGAAACTTGTATCCGTTGATTCTGCTGAGAAGTTCTTATAAACTTCATATTTTATTCTTGTTCCTTCTTGGTCTGTTACAAATATTGCATCTCCAATTGATAGTTTATACAAGTTTGAGAAAAATAATCCATTTCTATAATTATGTCCTTGAATTATTGTATTACCTGGTTTATTTATTTTTGCTCCACTTAAATATGCAACACCAACTTTTATAGAGTTTGTTGTTACTTTTTCAAGTATTGGATACTCTACATTTATTGAAGGGATTGATATTATACCTACAACATTATATCCTTTATAAGTTAGCTTATTATTAGTTGCTGACGAATAGATAGTATTTCCTTCTCCTACACCACCTATTACACTATTTTCATCTAGGACATTTCCATCTTGGTTATCTTCGCTTGGCTTTGGATTATTTCCTACCATATCTTCGAAAGAACTAACTACCTCCTCTGCACTCCTATTTATATAATATTTGTTGTATACAGAATATCCAAAATATCCAATTAAAATTACAATTGCTATTATTGCTATTATTAAGAGTACTGTTAATAACGTATTATATTTACTATTAAACATATTATTGCACCCCTTTTCCACAATTTATAATCATATATATATATTATAACATATTTTTATAATTTTGTACATACCTATTAGTTAAACTTTATACTATTTTTTCACCTAAATTAACTCCTGCAAGTATGTGAAAATGCAAATGTTTTACTGTTTGTCCTGCATTTTCTCCACAATTTGTTATAACTCTAAAACCATCTTTTGCAAATCCCTTTTCTTTTGCAATTTCATTTATTGCTGTAAATATTTTTCCGCACCATTTCTCCATCTGCATTTAGCACTGATTCTACGTGCTTTTTAGGAATTACAATAATATGAATAGGTGCTTGTGGGTTAATATCATTGAAAGCTAATATATCATTATTTTCATACACAATCGAACTTGGTATCTCTCTTCTAATTATTTTACAAAATATACAATCCTCTTCCATATAAATATATCCTTTCTTTTCATAAGTTTGTTTAAAAATTATCTTATTAAAATTGCTTTAATACGTCTTACTCCTGCTGAAGATGCTTCTTCCTTTTTTATTTTAAATGTTCCTAAAACTCCAGTATGTTCAACATGTGGTCCACCGCATATTTCTTTGCTGAAATCTCCTATTGTATATACCTTTACTCTATCCCCATACTTACTTTCAAATAATCCCATTGCTCCACTTTTCTTTGCATCTTCATAGCTCATTTCTTCGCAAGTAACTTTTAAGTCTCTCTTAATTTGCTCATTAACTATTCTTTCTACCTCATCTAGCTCTTCCTTAGTTACTTTTTGAGGATGTGCAAAGTCAAATCTTAGTCTTTCCTGCGTAATGTTTGAACCTCTTTGAGTTGCATGTTCTCCTAAAACTATTTGAAGTGCTTTATGAAGAAGGTGTGTTGCTGTATGATAACATATTGTTTCTTCACTTTGATCAGCAAGTCCTCCTTTAAATTTCTGTTCAGAACCTAGTCTTGACTTTTCTTGATGTTCTTTAAATAACTTATCAAATGTCTCTAAATCAACACTAAAATTATTTTCCTCTGCAATTTCTTTTGTAACTTCTGGTGGGAAACCATAAGTTTCATATAATCTAAATACCGTCTCTGCTGATAAAGTATCCATATTCTTTTCTTTTAATTTATTTAGCTCTTTTTGTAATTCTCTTTCGCCATTTTCTAGTGTTTTTACAAATTTATCTTTTTCTTCTATTATTGTATTTATTATATTTTCTTTATTTTCTATAAGTTCTGGATACATTTCTCCTAAATTTTGTATGTTTAAATTGATTAAGTCTATTAGACTACTTAAGTCTATTCCTAGCTTATTTAAGTGTCTTATCATTCTTCTTATTAATCTTCTTAAAATATATCCTCTATCAATGTTGCTTGGCTTTCCACCATCTGCAATGATCATCATACTAGATCTTAAGTGTTCTGCGACAATTCTTCTACTTGAAATATTATCTTCTTTTGCTAATTCTTGTAATTTATCCATAATTGGCTTAAATACTTCTGTATCAAATGGTGTTTCTTTTCCTTGAAGTAACATGTTTATTCTTTCAAGTCCAAGTCCTGTATCTACATTTCTTTGTTTTAACTTAGTATATGTTCCATCTTCATGCTTATAATATTCCATAAATACATTATTCCAAATTTCTACATATTTACCACATCCACATGAAGGATTGCAATCCTTTGAGCATGGTTCTTTACCTGTATCATAAAATATCTCTGTATCTGGGCCACAAGGACCTACATCTCCTGCTATCCACCAATTATCGTCTTTTCCAAAAAAGTATATTCTTTCTTTTGGCATTCCAACGCTTTCCCATATTTTAGCTGTTTCTTCATCTCTTGGAGCGTCATTATCTCCTTTAAAGCATGTTACAGATAATTTTTCTATTGGGATATTTAATTCTTTTGTTAGAAATTCCATACTATACTTTATTGATTCTTCTTTGAAATAGTCTCCAAGTGACCAATTTCCAAGCATTTCAAAAAACGTTAAATGTCTATTATCTCCTACCTCATCAATATCTACCGTTCTTAGACATTTTTGATAATCTGCAAGTCTAGTACCTGCTGGATGTTTCTCTCCTAAAAGATATGGTACAAGTGGATGCATTCCAGCTGTTGTGAATAATACAGATGGGTCATTTTCTGGTATTAATGGAGCACTTGGTATAATATTATGATTATGTGCCTTAAAATAATTTAAAAATTTATTTCTTATATCTATTGCGTTCATTTTATATAGCCCTTTCCTTTTCTTTACTTTTTGATTTTATAATAACTAATTATTAGTAGAGCCAAAGCCTCCTAATCTTTCTCCTTCTGCATTGTCAGTATCTGTTACTAAAAATTTTTCAAATACTGCTTGGCCTATGCATTCTCCTTTTTTTATCTCTACATCTTCATCTTTAATATTATAAAATGCAAACATTATATGTCCATCATTATCTGGATTTTCATAATAGTCACTATCTACAACTCCAATGCTGTTTGATAGTATTAACCCCTTTTTCTTAGGGTTTGAACTTCTATTACATAATTTTAGATATTCATCAGGTTGCATATATGCTTTTAATCCTGTTTTAATAAGTGTTGGGTTCATTCCCTTTTTAAATGATGGAACTACCGTATCTTCCGCAGCTTCAATATCATATCCTGCTGAATATTTTGTTTTACGTACTGGTATATTTATCCCTGCATTTTCAAATCCTTTTGCAATTTCAAATCCTCTTATTTTATCCATATTTATCTCTTTCCTTTCTATTGTATAAATTCTTTTCAGTTCGTTTTCCCTTACAAATATTATAAATTATATCACATAATCATTTAAAAATCTATATTTATAAAAATTTTTTGAGTTTTGATGTTACAATTTCAATAGAATAGCATTATACTGTAACGTTTTGCTTGTAATTTTTCACAGAAAGTTCTATTATTTGCAAAAATTAAGTGAACTTCAATTGAGAGTTCACTTAATTTGATATTTAAATTGACTTTTTTATATTACATAGAGTACAACACGGAACCCGATGCAGCAGATAGTAAAAGTACAAGTATTGCCACCATTACATACGCACGCTGGATCTTGAATACTAATACTATCCATTTGACCACCGCGTACAATAGCGTACGTTTGATCGTCAGAACCATGTTTTCCTGTTTCTGTTGTCCACTCATACAAGTTTCCTCCCATGTCATATATATTCTTTACTGCAAATTTATCATTTGCTCCTGTTGGTATCTCTATTCTTCTTAAAAATGTGTGGTTTTCATCTATCAAATCTGCTTTTTCTTCAAAGAAACCATTTTGTACTTCTGATAATGTCTTACTTGCAGAGCCATATTTCGTAGCTCCCTTCTGATACTTAGTTGCGAATATCCATCCATCTCCTGAACCTGCTCCTGTATGAGTACTCTTTATATGCTCTGCATATCTTCCATTATATGCTCCTGTTGTATCTGCATAATTTCCTTTTCCTGTGCTGTCTGTTACATATTCTTTTGTGTCAGCGGTAGACTCAAACCACTTCATTACAGTGTCCCATGCATAACTATCTACTAAGTAACTGTCTACATCACTGTTTTCTTTATACATATTTTTTGATACTTCTTTTGCATTTTCTTGGCTTATTAAATTCCACGAAAAATATCCTGCCTTACTTACTGGTTTCAAGTCAACACCCTTCTCATTTGTTACATTTCTTTGAGTATCTTTAGTATAATTAGCATTATCTTCCTCTGGTTTTGGATAAAAACTTGCATTTTCTGGTATTCCTGCCTCATATCTTCCTATCCAAAATCCTCCATATTGCTTTACACTTGCTTCTCCATATCCTTTTGCTTCGTTATCTGTCCAATCATCATATGCCCTATAAGAAAATGTTCTCCAGCCATTTTCATCTGCTCGGTTTTTTCCTGCATCATCTTCTTGTCCTCCTGTATATGTATGCTGTTCATATTTTGGATAGTTTGCATCTACCACACTAGGGTTATCTACATAACATGGTACCCATACAAATTGGTTTCCGTCTCTATCTTCTATTACTAGTCCATTATTTACTGCTTCTGC
>CANQLH010000007.1 GCA_947624655.1 uncultured Clostridia bacterium
TTCTATCAAAGAGTAGAAGAGAAAGGATGCTCTCAGAAATTAGCTCACTATGTATGGGATGTACTTCTAAAAGTACAAAGAGGTTATAGTTTTAATCGTAGTCACTGTTTAGCTTATTCTCTGATTGCATTACAAGAGATGAATCTTTGCTTCAAGTATCCTATTGTTTGTTGGAACTGTGCTTGTCTAATTACAGATAGTGGTGGAACAGAAGAAACAAATGATAAAGGTAAGACTACTGCATATGATAAGATAGCACAAGCCATGGGTAAAATGATACACAGTGGTATTCAGATAGCTCCACCCGATATTAATACATCTTTATATACATTCTCTCCTGATTGTGAGCATGATAAAATCTTATTCGGACTAAGAGGTATTACGAATGTTGGAGAAGATTTAATTCAGAAGATTATGAACAATAGACCATATGTGTCTATCTTAGATTTTATGAACAAAGTAAGTCCTACTAAGCCAGCAATGATAGCCTTAATTAAAGGTGGCGCTTTCGATAATTTGTGCCCACGTATGGATGCAATGGTAGAATATTTATGGTTGACTTGTGATAAGAAGAAAAGACTTACATTACAGAATCTTCCTGGCTTAATTCGATACCATCTGCTACCAACAACAGATGATTATGAATATCCATATAAAGTATATGAGTTTAATAGATACTTAAAGGATGCGTGCGTGAGCCCTAATAATTTAGATAATTTTGTTTTAGATGGTCGTTGTATTGATTTCTTAGCAGAGATTGGTCACGAAGATTTGACTTTCGAGAATGAAGGTCAGTGGTTTATGAATAAGAAATCGTGGGATAAAATATATCAAAGTTATATGGATACATATAGGGCATGGATAGCATCAGATAAAGATGGTATTCTTAATCAGCTTAATGACACTATTTTTATGGCTGATTGGGAGAAATATGCCAAAGGTAATATGTCATCTTGGGAAATGGAAGCTCTATGTTTCTATTATCACGAACATGAATTAGCCAATGTAGATATGAACCGATACGGTTTAGTAGATTTTGATAATTTGCCAGAAGAGCCAATCGTTGAAAGAATGTATAAAGGTATTCCTATCTTTAAACTATTTAA
Organism: uncultured Clostridia bacterium; assembly: GCA_947624655.1. Taxonomy (GTDB): domain Bacteria; phylum Bacillota; class Clostridia; order TANB77; family CAG-508; genus JAAWPK01. The sequence goes on from CANQLH010000007.1 coordinate 1,107, forward strand.
TATTTGTGGTACTTGTGTAGCAAAAAATAAAGATAAGAGTACAGCTTATATTTTAACTACATCAGGAGTAGTCCCAATTAAATTCCGTAAAGAGCATTTTAGTTTATTTAATTCTCAAATATCTCAAAAGAATCCCGATGGAACGAAAACTGTCATAGAACGTTCTTGGTTTAATAGAGGTAATATGATAATTGTTAAAGGAATACGCAGAGGCGATGAATTTGTTGCCAAAAAATATGCAAAAAGTGGCGGTCATCAACTCTATCATATAGATAAAATTAATCCAGATGGAACGCTATCAATACGTTCAGAAAGACTACAAGGAGAAGAAGAAGACGATGAGTAAAAGCGTTATAGCTTTGATGGGTAAAGCTGGAAGTGGAAAGGACACTATTCTCCATACTATTATGAAGAAGTGTCCAAACACTTTTAATGAGATTGTAAGTTGTACTACTCGTCCACCAAGAGAAGGAGAAGTGGATGGCATAAACTACTATTTCATTACAGAGGAAGAGTTTGCAGAAAGAATCAAAAGAGGAGATATGCTTGAATACACAGGCTTTAATGGCTGGTTTTATGGTACTGATAAGTCTCAGTTATCTGATAATAAAGTCAATATCGGAGTCTTTAATCCCACTGGAGTAAGAGCATTACAACAGGACCCAACAATAGCACTCCAAGTGTATTACGTGCGGGCGCCCGCTAAACAGCGGCTATTAAGGCAGCTCAATAGAGAAGAAGACCCAAATGTAAAGGAGATTATACGCCGCTTCTCCGCGGATGAAGCAGATTTCTTGGATATTGATAAGACGATTCGCTCTTATCATCTTCATAATTATAACGCTTTGGATATAGATGGCTGCGCCGATATTATTATTGGGCAAAACAAATAAAATTATTTAGTATATTTTTCATATACATTGAGTAATCTTTAAAGGAGGATTATATCATATGTATTGTATTTATTTACATCGTAATAAGATAAATAATAAAGTTTATATTGGTTAGACAAAATATGGTGACAATCCGAATAAGAGATGGGCCTATGGGCAAGGATATAAACAGAACGCTCAATTCTATTCTGATATTGTCACGTATGGGTGGGATAATTTCACACATGAAATTCTGGCTAATGATTTAACTCTTGAACAAGCGAATGAGTTAGAAAAAGAATATATAAAACAGTATCATGCAACCAATCCAGAATTTGGTTATAATCAGTCTATCGGCGGAAATAATTGTGAAAAAATTGCTGATAGAAATGGATATTATGATTTCTTGTTGCCTAAGCAAAAAACCATTAACGTTGTTACAACTTGGTATAATGACGCAAAAGGTGTACTTAGACGTAAAGTTACATTAATTTAATCAAAAAGGAGTGTTTCTGATATGATACAAATTAAAAAGAGAAACGGTATTTTAGTACCCTTTGATAAGCAACGTATTATTGATGCTATAAATAACGCTTTTGTCGAAGTTGATGGAACTCTGTATGAAGATGAAACAGCTTAGGACATTGCGGATGAGATTGCCTATAAACTTGCTCATACAGATGAAATAAAATCTGTTGAAGACATTCAAGACTGGGTGGAAGATTTCTTAATGCAATCTGAGCGTCGTGATGTTGCTAAATCCTATGTAAGATATAGATATAAAAGAGAAGTTGCTCGTAAGGGTGGAGACGACTTCTTGAGAGCTTATTCCCAAAAGATTAATGCAGAAGATATTGAGAATCAAAACGCCAATGTGGATGAACTTTCATTCGGTGGACGTGTAGGCGCAGGTTCTGACCTTATGATGAAACAATATGCCTTAGATTATTGTGTCTCTAGCATGGCCCGCCGCAATCACCTAAACAACGAGATATATATTCACGACTTATCTGCTTATGCAGTTGGTACACACAACTGTTTATCTATTCCTTTTGATGATTTGCTCGCTAAAGGATTTAATACAAGACAGACGGACGTGCGGCCAGCTGGCTCTGTGAATACCGCTTTCCAGCTTGTTGCCGTTATTTTTCAGCTACAAAGTCTCCAACAATTTGGTGGAGTAAGTGCTACGCATCTTGATTGGACAATGGTTTCCTATGTGCGAAAGAGCTTTTATAAACACTTGATGGATGGATATAGATACTTTGAAGGAATTGAAAACCCTCGTAGTATTATGTATCAAGGTACTGCGGAAGATTTTTGGACGCAGTATGTTGGAATCGGAGATAAAGACTTAAGAGCAGCACATCCGCAAGCCTATAATTATGCAATGGAGCAGACTGAAAGAGAAGTCCATCAGGCGGTAGAAGGTTTATATCACAATCTTAATACACTCTAGAGTCGTAGCGGTAATCAATTGCCATTCACGTCAATCAACTATGGCACTTGCACTCTTCCAGAGGGTAGAATGATTACAAATGCGCTTCTTGATGTTTCTATCGAAGGTCTTGGTAAATTACATAAAACAAGCATCTTCCCATGCGGGATTTTCCAGTGCATGAAGGGCGTTAACCGCAAACCTGGCGACCCTAACTATGACTTATTCAGAAAGGCTTTACGCAGTACAGCTACTCGTCTGTATCCTAACTATGCGAATGTAGACTGGAGTGGTAATGCAGGATATGACATTAATGACCCTTGCACGTACTTTAGTACCATGGGTAAGCGTAAACTACAGCCCATGTAAAACCTTTTGAACCTCGCCCGAGGGTGTGCGAATTTCCAAAATTTGGAAATCGCGCTAACGGCTAGATCCCACGTGGATGAGGCCGTGCTAAGTAACTTAACAAAAATTTTTGGACGAACTAAGATAAACAACCTTTCACAGTTCTTATATACTATGTAAGGGTGCGGCACCCTTAATATTTATCAACAAGGAGCATATGCCATGTTTATCTATAAGATTACTAATACAGTGAATAACAAGGTCTATATAGGCCAAACCATTAGACCCGTAGAAGATAGATTCGCAAGACATATAAACGATGCGATGAATTGTAAGTTAGACACCCATTTTGCTAGAGCTATTCGTCTTTATGGTCCAGACAAATTCCATATTGAAGTAATAGATACAGCTACTTCACAAGATGAATTAACATAGAAAGAACACGATTGGATTGTTCGCTATAACTCGGTTGAAGAGGGATATAACGAAACTGATGCAATCAGTAAATGTGGCGGAAATACTTACAAAAGTAAGACAGACGAAGAAATGCAAGCTATTAAAGAAAAGATAAGGGACAGTAAATTAGGAGGAAGGAATCCACATGCCTCCAAGATAAAATGCAAGAATGTAGAAACAGGCAAGGAGTATTTCTTTGATAGCATGGCCGATGGTGAAAGATTTTTCAAGGCTACTAATCATCAATTCATAAGTCGAAGATGTCGTGGCGAAGTAACTAACCTATATGAAGGTAAGTGGATGTTTGCATATCAAGACCAAGAATATGGGCAATATTCAGCAATTCCAAATGCTAAACGAGCTAAGCGAGTAGAAGTTATAAATACTGACACTGGCGAACGCATAATCTGTAACACTGGAAATGAAGCAGATAGATATTGCGGATTTGGAATTGGCTATACATCGAAAAAACTCAAAGGTGAATGTAAACAGTTCACACGCAATTAGTATCAAGTAAGTTTGTTAAGTTAAAAGTGTATCGACTATCCCTGATGAATGTAAGGGAGTAGGACCGGAGATAGGCACCGGTCCGAAGCGGAAGGCTATCAAAAGATAGATGATATAGTCAGTACCAATGGCAACATTGGATAATATGTGTAGAACTGCTAATGGATGGGATATAAATGGATTGGGCCAACGTAAAGATGGCCGTGGAAATATCTGTCCTGTAACCATCATTCTTCCTACTCTTGCTATGGAAGCAACAGAGAAGTATGCAAATTGCGATTATTATGACGCTAGAGATGGTATTGCTTCTTTTATGGACTTACTCGACCAGAAAATCCATGAAGCTAAAGATATGCTGCTTGAACGTTTTGAATATATTTGCGCGCAGCCGGCTGGTAGTGCAAAATTCATGTATGAGAATGGCCTAATGGCTGGCTATGATGGTAAGACCACTCGTAGTGCATTACAACATGGTACTCTAGCTCTTGGCCAGCTTGGACTTGCTGAGTGTTTACAAATTCTTATTGGTAAAGACCATACTACTCCTGAAGGTATGGAACTTGCGAAGAGAATCGAGCAACTCTTTAAGACTCGCTGTGCAGAGTTCAAAGAGCAATATAAGTTGAACTTTGGTGTTTATTATACTCCAGCCGAGAATCTCTGCTATACTGCTATGAAGGCTTTTAAGAAGAAGTATGGAGAGATTCCTAATGTCTCTGATAGAGACTACTTTACTAATTCCATACATGTACCGGTGTGGCATCAAATTTCTCCATTTGATAAGATTGACATTGAGAGTCAATTAACTGGATATAGTTCTGCTGGCTGCATTACCTATGTTGAACTTCCTAGCGGAATGAAGAATAATATTGACGCGCTTGAGATTCTTGTCAACTATGCAATGGACCATGATGTGCCATATTTTGCGATTAATGTCCCATCAGATACTTGCCTTGAGTGTGGATATACTGATGAATTTAACGACCATTGCCCAATCTGTGGGAGCAAGAATATCCAGCAGCTAAGAAGAGTTACTGGCTATCTTACTGGTAACTATAAAACAGCTTTTAATTATGGTAAAGTTAAAGAAACAGAAGATAGAGTAAAGCACGTAGGAGTGTTAGAGGAATGAGTTATTAGTTAGATTTAGAGAAATTAGGAATCACAGTTAATAACTCAGATGGCACAATAAAATCCGCAGAACAAATTCTTCAAGAATTAGCAGATATTTGGAACAAAGTGGGACTAATAAATGCACAACCTACTGAGGAGATTAGACTTGGGATAGAAAGATGTAAGGAGGAATAAACCATGAAATATGCAGGTATTATATATAACGATTTCGCGGCAGCCCCTGGCGTAAGTCTATCTTTCTATACCCAGGGGTGCCATTTCCATTGTCTCGGATGTCATAATCCTCAAACCTGGGATTTTGAAGGCGGTAGAGAATTTACACAAGACACATTAAAATCAATTATTAAAGGATTAAGAGCTAATGGCATCAAGAGAAGTCTAGCTATCCAGGGTGGTGAACCTCTATGTCCAGAAAATTTATTCTTGACAGATTTAATTATTACAACTGTCAAAGAGAAGTATCCTGATACAGAGATTTATTTATGGACAGGATATGTATATGAAGATTTAAAGAATAATGGTAACACACATCTTCAGCATATACTATCTGAGATAGACGTACTCATTGATGGGCCTTTTATTCTCGCCCAACGAGATATTACTCTTCCTCTACGCGGTAGCCGCAATCAAAGAGTGTGGAATACGCGGACCGATCGGGTTAGCGGGTCGCCGCAATCTTCGTTGACTTAGGACAAATAAATTATTATAATAAAGAAAAAGGAGAAAGATATGACATTATATGATTTAAATAAGAACGCATATGCTGCTCTTCCTAATATGACAGAGGCAGAAAAACGAGATGCAGTTAGATTAATATGCAATTTTGTAGACAGCGGTGATGAAGATTACTTCATGCTATTAAACAATGAATTACATTATTATACTGTTTTTAGATGGGCAGAGAGAAGCGCACATGATGTTGCTGTTTCTGTAATGGAAATAGTAAAGGAGCTTAGTCCAAACTTAAAGGCGGTAGAGCGTAATGACGATGGTAGTGCTATTGAATTTTGGCTGACTGATAATGAAAATCAATGTTATATGTTTGTACTTTTTGGATATACACAAGGAGTGATAGAAATATGAATGATACCGCTATTGTCTTTGAATACAATCCATTTGAGTATGGTTCGATTCGTTCTCGTGTCATTCGAGACGGTAAAGTAGAATCTACACAAACTTATAATACTGGAAGTATTGATGATATTGCCGCACTTATTGTCAATTTAGCTTATGGAACTAGTATTTATAAGTGCGAATTGTTGTGTTCTCCTTCCTACTATAATGAATTACAAAAAATTGTCCAAGACGCAGAAACAAAACAATACTCAACAAATCAAATAGTAATGGAGTTATTATAATTATGGAATATCTATTAAAAGTAACTAATACATACAGAGTACCAACGGTAGAAGCGGCATTAGCATTGCGCGACCGCCTTGCTGAGACAAGCTGCGGAGAGCTTACCGCTTTCAGTTATACAACTAAATATATTAAGCAGAAAGGTGAAATTATTGAAGAGTATCAAATCTGTAAGGCGACATTGGAGTTCACCGCAGAGAAAGAACCCTTAGAGATAATACACGCGAGTTACGAGGTATAAAAACATGATTAAATTCGAGAAAGTTTCAAAATACGCAGACGTAGACCTGCCTATGCCGCAGCGTGGCACCGAGGATTCTGCTGGCTATGACTTTGTGGTCGCCGCAGATACAGTAATTCCTCCCATTGATTTCTTAACCGATAAGATTAGAGATAAAGTTTTCGAGCAGCGTCCCTCATCTGACTACTATGGTTTCATCAATCCTTTGACTCTTGATGAAATGGCAAAGATTACCAAAGAGCTTAAAGCGAAGCCAACACTTGTGTCTACTGGTATGAAGTGCCATCTTGATAGTGGTACTTACCTAGAACTTAGTGTTCGTAGTTCTACTCCTCTCAAGCACTGGATTATTCTTGCTAACTCGGTAGGAGTAATTGACGCTGACTATTGTGATAACCCTGATAATGAGGGTGAAATATTCTTCCAATTAATTAATCTATCACCTTTTGCTATTAAACTGCGCAGAGGCGATAAGATTGGTCAAGGTATCATTAAACCATTCTTGACCACAGATGATGACCAGGCTAGCGGCCAACGCTTGGGCGGTTTTGGTTCTACTTCTCAATGAGTAAAACTATACTCGCTTTTGATTAGGCGAGTAAAATCTCTGGTTATGCCGTCTTTATAGATGGTAAATTAGAGACGTATGGCAAGTTTACATTCGATGACGTAGATATAGATGTAAGATTAGTAAAGATTAGAAATAAGATAATCGAATTAGTACAGTAGTATAATCCCACAGAAGCAGTTTATGAAGATATACAATAGCAAGAGAATGTATAGACATTTAAGACCCTCGCGGAAGTTTATGGAGTTCTCTCAGAAGTATTAGAGGAACTTCATATAAAACATTCATCTGTACTTGCCTCTTCATGGAAATCCTCATTGGGGATTAAGGGCCGCAATCGACCAGAATAGAAGCGAAACGCTCAATAGTATGTTATAGACCACTATGGTATTAAACCTACACAAGACGAGTGTGATGCAATATGTATTGGTTTGTTCAAAGTGAACCAATCTGCTAATGACTGGTCAGAACAAATTAAAATGATAATGAAACCCCTTTAATATAATATCTGAGAAATTTATATTAAAGGGGCTGAAAGCGAAATGATACTTGAAATAATAATTAAATATTGGGTAGAATTTTTCTTAGGCTTAGTTGCTACTGGCTTAGGTATTGCCTGCAAAAAAATATATAAAATGTATAAGAATGAGAAAACGCATCAAAAGACAAAAGAAGAACAAGAATTTCACGATAGTATTGAAAATCTAATAAAAGAAGGTAACGAGTAGAATAAGAAGGATAAGGAAGAACTTCAAGAACAGATTAATATTGTCAAAAATGGCGTATTAAGTATTCAAAAGAAGAACTTTGAAGAGGATTGCAGAGCATTACTTGAAGAAGGTCATAGCATTACTTTAGATGAATTTGAAAACCTACAAGAAGAGCATACTACATATAAAAGTCTCGGTGGAAACCATGATGGAGATACGCTCTTTGACATGGCAATTAAGAAAGCAACTAATGACCTCACAGATTGAAACGAAAAAATCGGGAGACTATATTTCAAGTCTCCCGATTTCTTTTTAATCTATTAAAGATTTTATTCGTAGTATAAATTATTTCTTGCCCGTAAGTAGCTATTAAATCTGCTAATAACTCTTCCTATTCAATCGTTAAGTCCATATTATAACTAAACATTGCGGCGTGCGCGATTTCGTGACATAGTACCTTTTTAATCATGTTCGGTGGTAGATTCTCATATATATAAATGGTTTTTGCATTATCGTCACAAGCACCAATAGTCAAGCTACCATCGCTTCTGAAAAGGGCGGGATGATTGGAAGATGTAAATACAATCCTCCAATCTTCCCCATTAATATTAAACACTGAGCTGAGAAATCTTAGAAGTCAACTGAGTCAACTTCTTTTCAAGCATCTGCTTCTCTTCAGGAGAGGTGCCTTGAATCATTTCTACTATGTCCTCACTCAAATCCTTCATATAGTCTTCTAATTCCTGCATCTTAGAAGCCTTATCTTTGTGAAGCTCCTTAGACTCCATGTAATTGCGGCGACGCATAGGACTGCGGCCTTCGCGCTCATCTCTGAGGTTTAAAGGCATTTCACGCTCGGTATAATAACTCGTCATACCACCGCGGCCGCCATTTCCACTTCCACTATCGCTTCCACCACTTTCGCCGCCATAGTATCTGCGGCGTCTACTTATGAACTCTCCATCTTCATTGCGAGGCTGGCGTTCACTGTAATACATTCTTCCCATATCTCTATCCATATCTCTTTCATATGGAGGATAATATACTTCAGGTGGCATATATCTACTACCGTAATATCTAGGCATTTGTTTTTCTTTCTTAGATTCTTCCATGGCTTTGACGATAGAACAATAATACATAGCTTCTTCTAAGTCTTTTATCATGTCAATAGCTTGACCAAGCTCTTCTGTGTCTGTGCCTTGTAAATTACCTAGTTGGCCTTCTACACATCCCATAAGGGTTTCTTTCATGTGTTTTAATCTTTCCATATCACGCCACCCTCTCTGCTATTAAATTAGCGTTTTGAACGTCGATAGTTTGGTCGCTTGTGTTCTGTACGCTTACTTGTACGCAACAGCCTGCTGGTACATCTATAAAGATAGCACTAAATACATTGAAGAATGCTGCTGTTGCTGTTGGAGTAACAATCATACGAGTAGTTGGCACCGCTTCACCATTGATAGCAATAGCAAGTCCGATTGGACCTACATCACCGCCATCTGGTATGGCAATATTACCACCAAAGGTTACTTTAAAACGTGCGCGGCACTGTTGTGTAATGCCGCGCAGAGTTACCAATCCACTACCTTCACGCCAACTGATAGAGCAGCTTCCGCAAGTTACTTCGTCTGAAAACAAGATATTTTGATTTGTCTCGACTGCTTGTAAAGCATTAGCTGTGATTTCCATTATGTTTTATTCCCCCTAAAACTTTAAATTAAGCGACATAAGAGCCGCAACCGCATCCGCCGCATCCATTATATCCATAAGGAACAAATGGATTTGGTACTTGGTAAGCAGGAACAGGAAGTTTAGGTGCAAGTTCACTTACCAGATATGCGTTTTGAGCTTGCTGAGAAGCAGCAAACTTGAGTGTCTGATTTTCTGCTGTAAGAGACGCAATCTTATCCTGGCATAGATAATCAAGAATAGCACGAGTATTTGCGTTCTGATTATCGAGCAAGTCACGAGTGGTATTCTGAATTGTGTTTTGTAGAGCACAAGTGTCAGTAGCCATAGTATATTTGATGTCAGCAAGAGCGGCCTTGTTCTCGCAGCAGCAATCTGCGATTTGGGTCTGAAGGGCATTCTGATTCTGAAGGGCAACAACGTTGGCAGAGTTGAGGCCATTCTGAACAGTCTGTCCAAGACCATTAATGAGAGCAGCGTTCTGATAACCAAGAGTGCAGACAGAGTTATCAACGCCTGCGAAACCTGCGGCCATGGCGCTCTGAACGCCATTAATCATGGTCGCTGTGTCATACTGCTGGTGGCAGATGGTGGAATTGAGGTTAGAGAAACCAGTGTTTATGCTATCGCTAACTCCACGTACACCATTCTGGAGGTCGTTGAAGCTGAACTCGCTACATAAGTCAGCACGAGTTAAAGCGCCCTGAGTACCGGCTCCATTGCCGCCTCCCCAGCCATTACCATTGTTACCCCAGCCGCAGAATACGAACAAGAAGAGGATAATTATCCACCATGCGCCGTCTCCGCCCCAGCCGGAGTCATTACTACGATTGCTACCGCCTGTTGCGGCAGCGATGTCTGCTAAACTGTAACCGTTACTATTGAACATTTTAATGTTCCTCCTTTAAGAATTATTAGAAGCCTAATAATTTCTTAAAGGCGGCAAATTCAGTGTCAAAGTCTATCCCCTGCTATGCGGCAAGGTTGCGTGCAAATTGCTCAATATCGCTAGTCCTCCCCGACTCAGCAAGAGCAATAAGGTTCTAGCCCATTGGATTATTGCCCATGTTCTGTTGCAGCAGAGTCATGGCAAGCTCCTTTGGGTTACGACCTTTCTCTAATAGTTGTATGATTTGTCTTGGATTCATTGGCATTAGCTTATCACTCCTTAGAATTTAACCTGCGGCCGTTCGGTTTGGCTAGGCTATCCGATCGGTGCCGCAATAGTTTGTCTGAGTTGATTGATTGTGTTCTCAAACTCTTCTCTTGTTACATAAGAGACAGATTGAGGGTCTGGTAGTTCCTTATACTCATATACATTGAGCGTAGAAGTACCATCAAGGTTAATCTACTTAGTGTAGATTCTGCGATTAGCTAAGTCAGGGAAATAGAAGATTGAACCATCAAAATCAATACTCATTGCACGCGCTTCTTCAAGAGAAGAAACTGGACGACCTTTAATTCCCATAAACTAGCTAGGCATAGATTCCATTTGTTGTCTCTAATATGGATAATACGGGTAATTATTATTCACTGGAAATCCCTCCTTTAATGTTTTCTATGGCTTCCACTATTATATGAAAATCACTTGCAAATGATTTTACTGTTTTGCCAAAAATTTTCCCAAAAATTTGGGAAAAAAATAAAAGGGCCCTATTAAGGGCCCTTTTTCTTATTTGTTCTGGTGTACAAGCGACTCAATGAGTTCTGTTAGGTAAGTATTTAAGTCACCGGTAGCTTCAATAATATACTGCTTTGCATCCTCAGATAGAGTTTTCAATACTGCATTAAGAGTCATATTAAATGCTTCCTTCTGAGCATCTACTTCAAATTTGCCTTCTTTCTTGAGGGTATCTACATAAGTCTGATTGGTTGCAATAACACAACGTGTTACTGTATCTATAATCATTTCAGTATATTTTCTAGCTATCTCACTATCTGTAGTTTCAGCAATATGCTCTTTTTTAGTCTTGAGATAGCTAACAAGAAAACTTGTCAAGATACCAAGTAACGGTATGATACATACCTGAAAAATTTGTACTAATAATTCCATATTCATGCGCCTCCTTATATTTTACTTATAAAAAAGCGATGAATGATTAATTATTTCCGTCCAACTACATACGTTCATATAAGCGTAGGCGTAGCGTAGACTCTGAGATTCCTGGGCACTCTTTAGCTAGTCTATTTACTGGTTCATTGTGAAGAAAACGAATATATAACTCGTCAAAGTTGTCGGGCAATTTCTTGCGGGGTCGCCCAATTTAACGCCCTTTTCCCGAGCGGCCGCAATTCCTTCGGCTTGACGTTGCTTGGTAAATGTTCGCTCCTGTTCTGCTTGGAAGGACAATACTTGAAGAACTAAATCTGAGATAAAAGTCCCCATCATATCTTTACAATATGTGGTATCTAGCAATGGCATATCTAATACCTTGACATCTACATTCTTTACTTTTGTTATTATGCGCCACTATTCGAGAATCTCTCCATAGTTACGTCCCAATCGGTCTATTGATTTAATAAGGAGACAATCGCCCTCCTCGATTGTCTCCAATAACTTGCGATAGGAAGGACGATTAAAGTCCTTCCCTGATTGCTTATCTACAAAAATATTTTCTTCTAAGACGCCAGCGTCGGTGAGAGCGATAATCTGGCGGTCTAGGTTCTAATCTCGTGATGAAACACGGGCGTATCCATATAACATTTGTATCACCTCTATTGTTATATGAAAAATTGGGAATTTTAGTTATCAAATTTTACCCAAAAAATTTGGGAAATTTGATTAAAATAAATAAATTTGCTATAATATATTTATAAAGTTAAGAATTAATACCGACTAAAGTTTTTAATGTTTCTTCTACACTTTATACATATTTTTTATCTTCAGGAGCATTAAAAAATTCTGCACAATTTAGAGCTTTTTGTTGCCATAAACGATTTATTTGCTATGTCTCAGGAAGCTCCATCTCATGCCGCCGCATCGCCTTTCGGCAGAATGGCAAATTAAGGAGCTATCTGCCCCCCGCTGGAATTACCTGGTATTTGTTCATGTTGTATATCTCCTGTTTCTTTTTCCGGGGCCGCCCATGGAGACGGCCCCATCTCGTTTACCTCTCAGGTATCAAACTATCCTCACCCGATATGCCCGACGTGCCACTCTGTGAACCCCCGCATGCCGATATGCTCATACGCCCATTGGATTATGTCTTCGGTCATTGTGACAGCTAATTTGCCTTCAACTACGACTGTCTGCAAAGGATGAGCCACGGTTAACCCATCGGCATCCGTCATATCACAAATAACAATTGGGAAACCATCTTCGTCATATAGGTGGTTAAAATCTATGTCAAAATACACCACTTCAACTTCCGTCATACATTGTGTCCCAATGAGATCTCTGAACGCCAGATTGTGGAAATACATTCTCGGTCCGCTCAGATTGAACGGGTCTCTGCTGACGCGAACGATACACGGCGGATTTGGGCCAGTGCCGTCTGGAAATCCCTGATAGTCCGGAGCAGCATAGTCAAATGTAATATCTCCATAATCGCCCTTGGGAAAATAAAATGGGGCCTCCCAGGGGTATTTCATATTGGAAGGTATCTCCTTACCAGCGGAGGATGCCATCCCAGTAATCTCAAACCACGGCAGATACAGCGGCCCCGCAGGCTTTTGTGTGAACGGCCCGTCCGGCTCGAACCACCCCCTGACCGCTCTTGAACAGTTCCTCCGCCCCCGCCTGTATGCGCGGGTCCAGGCTCACCGTCCCGCAAGTCTCCGGCTTCACCGGCGTCGGCTTTGACCCGTTTGAATACATGATAGGATTAAAAATCATCTCGCCCACCGCCTTTCGGTGTCAACTGCGTGTTGACGTAGAGCGTGATGGCCTTTTCCGGCACAGTCTCGCACCGGAATTTTACCGAGCCCTGGAGCTGCCCGATGAGCATGATACCGGCGGCGGCGTAGGCGTCCATGTCCGCGCCGTCATCGTCGCCATCGAAACAGGCCCGGACCTCCTGCTTCGGGTCGGTAGTGACGTGACTGGCGCTCACCATCTGTACCTTGTCTTTCCAGCCCTCCACCGTGAGGGTAACAGTGTCCGAGTGCGGAAGGTACTTGTCCACGTACTCCTTGGAAACGTAGTCCACGTCCCTCACCGCCAGCGCCGCGTGCTCCCCGTCGCCCTTCAAAAGCCCGCTCATCGTCGTCTTGGTGCTGGTGGAAATTTCATTCGGTCCCGCCGGTCCGACAGCACCCGGCGACCCGTCCTTACCGTTGGACCCTGCAGGCCCCTTGATGTTCACATTCTGGGACGGCTCGCCGGCGTTCTTCGCCCAGCTGATAACGCCCTCCTCGGAGACGGTAGGGACCCACGTGTCTCCCGGCGCACCCGCGGGGCCCGTCAGTTCGCCACTATTTAGCTTCTCTTGGAAAGTCTCGCCGTCCGCAAATTTTACTTCCGAAGCTGTGGGCTTCTAACCTTGCAAAATAGCTTTTATCATCGTGTTTTCACTCCTTTTAAATCTTTAAAAAAGTACACTTTAACGAACTTGGGCAACCACAGATAATTTATCTGTGGGCTTTTTTATATTTATTTGAAAAGAGTAAGATACTCAACTGTTGGGGAAGGAGTTTCTATACTCTTTTCCCAATTTTTTATTAATTCCGAAAAAGTATTTCCCCATTCTAAAAAGTGTACTTTTCCTCGGAAAGTATTAAGGGAGTTCTAAAACTTAGAGAGTGATAGCCTCCATCCTCTGTCGCATCTATGAAATAACTTCCTTCGTACTATGGAAAAGGAGGTTTAATAATGCCAAAAGCTATTTTAACTGAGCAAGGCGGCAAGGGCGGCGGAGAAGGCTTTACCCTTATCAAAATAGAAATTACTAACTAGCCATCTAAAACGAGTTATCTTGCGGGCGACGCTTTCCAGACTGCTGGAATGGAAGTAACTGCATCTTACGGCATCAATGGCGTTGTTGTAGCAACCGCTCCTGTTACAAGCTATACTTGTAACCCCACGACATTGAGAGACGGTGATACTAAAGTCGTTGTCACATACAGCGAACTTGGTGTTACTCGTACCGCAGAAGTCAAGGTTACTGTTACCCACAAGCTCACTAGCATTACTTGTACTGACCCTACTAAGAAGACCTATGAGTATGGCGATACATTACAGACTGGTGGCTGTGTAGTAACTGCTCATTATTCTGATAATAAAACTACTACCGTCACTGGTCAGTTTAGCCCAACTAACTTAACTACAATTGGAACTCAGAAGATTACAGTTACATATACAGAAAATCAAGTCACCCAGACCACTTCTTTCAATGTAACTATTGAGAGAAAGAGAGTCGCAAAGCCTACATGGAAGGGTACTCTGACCTACAATGGTGCAGTACAGTATTGTACCAATGCGTCATTATGGAACAACTATAATGCTACATATATGACCATGGCTGGAGTAACAAGTGGTACAGATGCTAAAGACTACGGAGCAACCTTTACTCCGCAAGCCAACTACCAGTGGGCCGATAGTACTACTACCCAGATTACTGTCAACTGGACTATCGCTAGATAGGCTATCGCAACCCAGCCTACATGGAAGGCTAATATCACCTATGATGGCACCGCTAAAACGGTCACCGCAACCACCTATTGGAATAACTACGATACAACAAAGATGACTATTGGTGGTACTACTACCGGTACTAATGCCAATTCTTATCCTGCCACATTTACTCCAACATCCAACTATTGCTGGACTGACGGTTCTACGACAGCTATTACTGTCAATTGGACCATCTCTAAAGCGGCTGGTAGTCTAACACCTACAACACAGACTATCAATTTATCTGCTTCTGCTTTGACTGGCACAGTAACGTATGATAAGCACGGTAGTACTGGTGCGTTGAGTAATAGTACTCTTGCGGGCACTACAATTACTTGGGCTGGCAATGCCGTGACTGTAAAAGGCGATGGTTCAACCGCTATCGCTGGTAAGACAATTACAATTACCATGGCTGCTGATACCAACCATACTCAAGCAACAGCAACTATTACTGTCAATGCAACGTATTGGAGTTGGGGTGCTGGCACTGGTGAAGCTGCGGACGCCACTTGGTTTACAGGACTTAAAAACTATCTTGCTAGCCACACAGGAGCTAGTATAAAGACAAGTAGTAATGGAAATATTATTGGCACGACTAAGACTGTAACGTTGACGAGTCCCGTGTTAGGAACTACGGCTCATAGAATCAGAGTTATTGACGTAGATAGAGATGGTACTAATACCGTCACTTTCCAGACTGAAAATATGCTCACTGATTACTTAAATAATCAGTATGGTTCTTCCGCTGGTTTTGGTTCTAATGCTAAATGGGAAGGTTCTAATGCTAAGTTAGCTTGTCAAGCCTACTATGCAGCTTTCCCAGGTAAGAGTACTATTAAAACAGTTACAAAACAAACAAACAGTGAATATGATAAGGCTTCATTAGTAGAATCTAATGAGACCGTCTTCTTACCTTCTATCTTTGAAATGGGATTAGGCTCTTATACCTACGCTCCAAAAGCCGCAGAATATACTAAAGGTGTATCTACTGCTTATGCCTATTATGATAGTGATGCTAAGAGAGTAAAGAAGAAAGGCGATAGTGGTAACGCAGATTGGTATTGGACTCGGTCCCGCTCCTCCTACTCCTCGGACTACGTGTGCAATGTCAGCAACAACGGGACAGCGAACACCTACTACTACTACTACACGACCGTTGGCCTCGCGCCCGCTTTCGTTATCGGAAATTAACTGCAAATTCATTCTTTAGGACAATAGCAATTAAATTGTCCAGCAGAAAATTTTATATAAAGTGAGGAAAATTTCTTATGTCAGTCAAAAGAAAAGATAGGCACGTTTCAAAAAATGCCTCCCTCGGTAAATCGCGCGAACTAATGGATTATATTTTAATACTAACACGTCCTAGAGAATTTGATAAGGATGGAAACCAAATTCAAAGACCCGGCTTGCTTGGAGAGGGACAACCTCTCCAGGCTTTCGGGCTGGACTTGATTAAATGCGGCAAGCAGATTCATGCGTGTTGCTATGATGCTAGTTAGATAAATCTTAAAGATAGAGCAACATTGGATGAACGCAACCGATTGCATCAAGAAGCTTTAAGATACGTTAGAAGTATATTCAGACAAATAGACTTGTGCATCAACCAGTATGCTAAGAATAACAAGAAGAAAAGGGGTTCCTTTGAACACCTTGCGCGTTTAAACTATCAACTTAAAGAGACGATTGAAGACCGCATCAATCGAGATAATTTAATCTTCAAACACGAATACTCTGCATCCAGGTCATTCCGCAGAGGTAGATAAAATGACTGGTTGGTTAAGTTCTGTAAACCGTCGGTCCCGCAACTCCAACAACTCGAACAACGTGTGCAATGTCAACAACAACGGGACAGCGAACAACAACAACTACAACAACACGAACAATGGCCTCGCGCCCGATTAGATGGAGCTATCACGTTACGAGCTAAGTGGCGAAGCCACGCCAGCGAGTAACACCTAATAGTACCCCAGAATATATTATTATCCATCTATCACGGTTATTCTGGACTGCACTTGGGCCTTGTTAGCCCAGGGAAGAGAAGCAAAAGTAAAGAAGAAACCAAAGGAGCCGTATGGTTCCCAATAATTACATCGAATAATATATTATAGGTAGATATGCCTTTTCATCTAAGGAGAACTTAACCATTTCGTTAGATTAATGGATAAAATTAATAAGCGTGTAGATGCGGCGCCCGCGCGGCCGACCGCTAGAACTGCACATTAAGGAGAAAGATGAATGGATAAGATGGAATCATCTTTCGAGCGTTTTTGTAGTTTTGACGCTTTCTATGATGCGTCTTATAGAGTTTGCAGAAATGTTCGATGGAAAGATAGTACAATAATTTTTGAAGAGAATAGGATAGAAACAATCTTAAAGACAGAAAATGACCTGCGAATGAGTGAATACTTACAATTCGTCTTTAGCTGTTTCTCGATAATTGAACGTGGCAAACCCAGAGATATAAGAGCGTGTCATATAAAAGACAGGTTGGTACAGAACTCTCTATGTGAGGAAGTTCTGCTACCTGAAATAACTCCCAAATTTGTTTATGATAATTGTGCAACCTTGAAAGGCAAAGGTATTGACTTTGCGGTTAAAAGATTTAAGTACCATATGCAAAAGGCTTTAAGGACCTATAAAGGTAGAGATTATTTCTGCCTACGAATCGACATACGTAAATACTTCGATTCGATAGACCATGAATCCTTAAAGCGTACTGCTCGTCTTGTTATTAGAGACGACAGAATCTATGCGCTTGTTGCTTATATTATTGATACCTTCGAGTTTAAGCTAACTAAAGACAAATATCCTCTCCCAAATAAGACTTATTATACAGCTAAAGAAAAGAAGTATAAGGTCTATCATGGAAAGACCTTTGACCCAAATAAGCAATACTTTGAGAATAGCAATAAAAGTTTGGGATTGGGTAGCCAAACATCTCAGTTATTAGCTTTGTTAACTCTTAATGAGATAGACCATTTCATCAAAGAACATCTACATATTAAGTTTTATGGTCGTTATATGGATGACTTGTATCTAATATGTGATGATAGTAAATACTTAGAATATTGTAGGAAGGAGATAGAGATAAAGTTGAATCAGATTGGACTATCTATGAATTGCAAGAAGACTACTATTACTCGCATCCACCCAATCAAGAAAGACGAATCTCGTCAAACTCCTATTAAATATCTAAAGTGGAACTTCTATATAACCGAAACTGGTCATATTATTATGCTTCCATTTGCGAAGAAGAAAGCTCACGAAAGAAGAAAGTTGCGGAAAATGCAAGCTCTATGGCTTGAGGGTAAAATCTCTACTGAGGAAGTTCAGAAGAGCTATTAGGGCTGGCGTGCGCATATTAAGAAAGGCACAACACATTATGTTATCCAAGACATGGATAACTATTTTAGGCATTTATTTAAGGGAGTTGAAATAAAATAATGTATATTTTAGTTAATCGTGACAACATTGTTGTCGATATTTTATCAGAAGTACGTTATATTAAACTGCAATCCTCAAACGGTATTACTGTCGCCTGCGAGGAAGATGAAGGAACTGGGGTTATCGGTTCTGACTGCGATACACATTATGTATTAATTAAGGCCGATACTGTTAGCTCTCCAAACGCTGTACGCGTAGTGGAGATGGATGAGATTCCATCTAATGCCAAGCCTAACCTTTGGAAGCTAGATAACGAGACTGGTACTCTCGTATATCGTTATACGCTTGAAGAAGCTCAGGCTATGAAACAAGAGAAAAACAAGATATTATTCGCGGAATATCTTGAATCCCACCCTCTGACATGGGTCGATGGAAAAGAATATGGCGTTTCCGAAGCAGACCAATCTGAGATTAGTCTAAATCTTAACCAATATCAGATTGCTATCTCAGCGGGTGTTGAAACGCCTACATTGGAATGGCACGCACGACATGAAGAGTGCAAGCCATGGAGCTTAGAGCAGTTGGCGGCTCTCAGCTTAAAGATTTCAGAGGCGGTATATCCTAAATACCATCAAATGCAGCAATATAAGACAGAGATTTATGGTTGCACTACCGTCGAAGAAGTAGAAGCAATAGAACTCAATTATGAAGACGCTGAATAAGAATTTTACATTATTCTGTGTGGGCGGCTCTATATATTTCTTATTAGAAGTCTTATGGAAGACTTTAGTCACCCACTCAGTCATTCATTGGTCCATGTTTCTATTAGGAGGAATATGCTTCTTGATTATAGGAGGACTCAATGAGTACATCCCATGGGATTGGTCGCTTGTTAAGCAGGGTCTCGTGGGCGCGACCGCAGTCACAACCTTAGAGTTCATCTTCGGATGTATCTTAAATCTTTGGCTACATCTTGGTATTTGGGATTATTCACATCTGCCGTTAAATATATTAGGACAAGTGTGCTTACCCTTCTCTATACTCTGGTTTATTATAAGTATCGTAGCTATCTTCTTAGATGACTACCTACGATACAAATGGTATGGAGAGGAAAAGCCTCATTATCACCTCATATAATAAGAAATAGGGGAGAACCAATCAAACGGTTCTCCCCTATATTTTTTTGCTTATTTAACGTCAATGATAACGATTGGAATATTCTTCGTAGGCTTCTCCTTAATGTAGAATACGATACCATCACCTGGAGTGGCTTCAGCTCTATCAATCTTGCTATATTCATCCTGATTATCAGTGAATGAAACAATAGGTGGCACGTTGCCATTCTTCCCGCAAGTAAGCGCTGCTTGGGTATATTTCTGCGAAAACTCGCTTCCTGACTGCTACCAACCTGCAACTGTGAGGGTAGTAGTATAAGACAGTGTGGTCGCAGCCGCAACCTTATTATCGGTCTCAGTCTTACTATAAGTATCTAGCAAGGTGCGGGCCTCCGCAGGTGTCTTAGCCGCTACACCATTCGTAGTATCGCCAACCACGAATGACCCATTAGGAATGGTTATCATCTTCAACGTGTTAGTGCCATTACCAATCAATAGCGCATTAACTGTCAGCGTACTAGCACCAGTACCGCCATGCTGTACATCAATTACATCGTCTATGGTAACGAACTGGTCAGCATCAATATAATCATATTCGCCACCATCGGCTTTAGGAATCATCAGAGCCTCTGCGCCACGAGCATTGACCTGTACACGAGTATCAGCGCTGACATCTATATATAACATACCACTATCTGTGGTAAAGTAAGCATAACCTTCCGTCTTTTTCCGCGGAAGGTCAGCTGCTAAGCCCTTAAAAATCTTAAATAGTGCCATGACTATTCTCCTCCTTTTACTCTTTCAAGTCTGCCAAGTTACCCCAAGAAAGCATTTCTTCAATCTTACTCTTAGGATAAGTTGTACGTTCTTTATTATCTTCATTATTAGTAATTAATGTATTTAGGTATATAGTATTATAAGTCTTATTGGCATCTACTGTATAGGTATCAACCAATAGACTTCCAGTACCACCAGTAAGCTATACACGACCCCAGGTTTCTTGCGGCGTTCCAGCTATGTAGTATTGCCAATACGCGGTTTCATCTCCATGGTCATCCACCCATGTGATGGCGAATAGTTCTTCTGGAGAGTAAACTTTCTCCGCGCCTTGCTTATACTTGATATATCGAATACCATCTTCAAGGGTATTCTATAAAGCGCCCTCCTGGTCTGGAATAGTAGAGCCTATCGTAATCTTATAGTCGGCTACTACCTTGAGTGTCTTACCAGTAGGACCTCTTAGATTTCCTTCTGCCTTACTCCATATCTCACCATTATAAGTGTAGACATCGCCCTCTTGAGTGTCGATATAGAAGTCACCACTCTTCGCGCCCTCTATCACCGATGGAGCACCGGCCGCCGCATACAATCTACTACCTCTTGGTATCTTAAAGTTGAACTGTAGCGTGTTGTTATCACTCTTCTCAACTGTAACACCAGCAGTTTCAGAAGGAGCTGCCTCAATATCAGGATTCACTGTATAATCAGGTGTCTTAGGTAGCTTGAAATCTAAAGTCCAACCATTTGCATCCGCGGTTTGCGCGACGTCTGGTTGACTTGGAACTCCCTCGGTGAATGCATCAATAGGAGTACCAACGACTTTAGGTTTGGGTGCCTGTAAGCAAGCAACGAAATCAAAAGTCACAGTAGTGCCATCAACGCCCACGACTTTATACAAATATCCAGTCGGAGCATGGATGTAATAATCTCCAACTCCATAATTGGTAAAGGATTGGTCTGTAATTTGGAATCCAGTATCTTGTCTAGCTCCAATTAAGTCCCCGTAGTAATATTTAATACCGCGAGGAAGCTGGAATTGTAACTTTGGCTTATCAACATCGCTACTATCTAAAGTAACGTGCGGATGCCCGTCCGGCGCAATCTCCTGAGTCTCAGGCTCTTGCATAACTTGCGCGCGGGGGAGTGAAAACTTGATTTTAGGGAAGTTAGGGTCTGACACGTCGGGTGTGGCTTTAGGCTCCTAATTTGCCTTTAAAACCTCAGATGTAATGTTCTCAGCAAGGAACTGTGGAGTCTTAGGAAGTGTAAACTTTAGGACAGGAGTAAGCTCGGTGGCTCCCTCTTCACCCTCAAGCAATATCTCAACCTTTGGCACACCTGGTGTATTCGCATCCACCAGCACCACATTAACCTTCTCAAATTTCTAACTTTGTGGTAGCCAGAAATTAAGTTTAGGATGGTCGATATCGCTCTCATCGAGCGTTACATCAACCCTACCATTTGCTCCTGTTAGATGGACCTCGCCCAACTATACAAGTTGTTCAACAGGGAATGAGAACTCGATAAGTGGGTTATCGACATCGCTGCTGTTCGCAATCTCAGCCTTTGGAACCTCATTAGCGTGCAGATTATTATTAGCGTGTACTCTAATCGTTGGAGTGTTACCAGTCATAGAAGCTATTAATCTATACTTCAACCCATTAGCTTCTGCAATTGTATAAATCAAACCATTACCGCTATCCTCATTAGTCTCGCTATATTCTTTTCTCCATAGAGTGGAGTTATAGCTCTTTTTATCTACATCTATATCTTTCTTCTTATTAGCCTCGAAGCTCTCTTTATCTCCAGGCAAACCATAAGAAATAGCTACTATACTACCCACTTGAATTAAGGACTGCCAACCACGTTGTAAGTCACTCTTTAAGCTCTCAGTGGCACCATATTTACTGGTAAATAAATAGGTGATTTGGAAGTCTTGACCAGGCAAGCCTCCATAAAATGAGTTCATCTCCATGATTTTGGCACCTCCTTATTCATATAAAAAGTCAACAATAATGTTATACAAATCTTTATAGTTTTCATCAGCTTCTATATTAGCAGGATTAGGTAGTGTATAGACACCAATCAAACCAGAATTATAGGTATCTAATGCTGTTGAATACGCTTCCCAGAAACCGGTCTGATTAGTTTCGTAATCAGCCCAATAGTCCTTATATCCTTCAGTATCTACACTAACAGGTGGCTCGCCAGGATGGGTCTGCGCGAAAGTCGCCATGCTACTCTCAATATCAGACTTCGCTTTTGCCATACCTTGCATACCTGCATTTAGCAAGTCATTAGAAGCTCCTTCATCCTTAATATAATTATACGTTCTTTCAAACTTTAAAGAAGTAATAACTATATCTTCATCTAATTCATAAACTCCAGTTCGTCCAATCATTATAGGTTTATCATTCATCAATAGCCTTGTACCTGGAGGAGCCTATATACCAACTTTATTGAAATGAGTCGCTCCAGGATACTAGGCGATTATATCTTGGTATATTTTAATTCTACCATTAGGATTGTCGCCTGTCTCGTCGCCAGTAGATATGTATTTGCCAGTACGAGTATCCAGAACTCGGTAGAAAACCTGACCTACTTGCATCTCCATATCCTCCTTATACTCTTGTTAATACTTCGGTAGCAGTAATACTCATAGTACCATTGTAAGTTAATGGTAATGAGAATTGAGTAATCTAATAATTACCATTAATACCACTATCCTTATCCTCGATATGTATAATATTATTAGGTTCTAAGTAGTATTTTGGTAAGCAAGTGAGAGAGATTGTAGTATTATAATTAAGATTCTAATACATTAACTCTCTAATCTTATCGAAACAACTCACTCCCGTGCTACTTACCGCAAATAAGTCATAATACATATCTGTTAGTCTAAAGTATCTCTAACCTATGCTAGCATACTTTGGAATGTCATCTAATTCACGAATAAAAATTACATCTGGAACTTCGCTATTATATACGGATTTTATATCAGCACTATTAACCACTTTAGTCCTACGGCCTATTTGTCCGACAGAATATTTACCCAACTCTGACCCAGTATCTATAAAATCTAGCCAGAAGTTGATATTCTTAGGATTCTCAAGCACGTCAGGATTCCAGTGATTAGTGTCATCCCAAGCAGATTCCATAGGATTATATAAGTTTCTCCACTCTGCGATTAACTCAGAATCATAGTAGTTATCATACACACTATTAGTTACCTAAGCCTCTAATGCGTGTCTGTATAACTCCTCTCTCCACTCGTCACAAGGCACGCTAATAAGATTAACCTCATAACCTTGCGCGCTTGGTGCTTGGTTGCGCTAAGTGAAGTCATAGCGCACTATCAGACCACTCTCTGTATCTTTGATTTCCCACATATATTTACCCGCTAAGTCTATCAGTGGCTTAGTATCAATAGCAAGATGGTAGCGAATGTCCATCTCTACACCTGCGGCAGTCGTGCGCTTGCCCCATACGTAGAAGTCATTCTTCAAGTTATCATACTTCGGAGAACGAGTTATAGCGGTTGTTGTATCAAGCCTTGTGAGGTCATACATGAAGCGCGCATTATTATAACTCTTTACATAGTCCTATTCACTTAGCTCAGTTAATGGGCTTGCTGTATTTAAGTAGTTCTTTATCTGCTAAAATACGAATTTACCATCTACCGTATAGAAATATTCATAGTTGCCAAGAACACTTACTATCTTATCCAACAGCGTGACCACAGTATCTCCAGCTTTAAGAATTAGCTCTCCTGGATAGGTGAAATCGGTCTCTTCATATCCAGCATCCTAACCATAAGAATACATATGCGGATAATCAGGATTAGGAGAGAAACTCAAGCTCTCATAGTTGTTACTAAAGTAAATAGGATTATCTCCTATATACTTCACTAATAGCTTCACTTTATCGTCTATGTCGCTGATGATAATATTCTCAGCTAACTCACCGCCCCAGTGATTAACCGCTTCAAAGATAATCTAAAAGATAGTAGGATATTCGATAGTATAATCCCCGTCATCGAGCTATATCCATCTCTCATGGAAGGTCACGCTCGCCGGTAAGGTCCCGCCCGCAGTTCCATCTAAACGGCACATCTTATCTTTTCCGCTAATAGAAATAGACCAACCAGATATGCTGCGCGAGATGTTCGCAGAAGATAGGATAAATACTCCGCAAGGGAACCAAGCAATATGCCCATAGCTCTAATACTCTTTGAGAGTATTCTCATATCCTATTGCTATCTTCACTTTCTTATTTATAGAAATCTCATTTTCGACATTCTCGATATTACTATTCTCAGGCGAAGCTATCATTGATAGGCTAATGGTTCTCCTAACCGCAGAAGAACCATTAACACTTAATGACCCAGAAGTTATCTTACCTTGTATCTCGTATAGAGGTTTTTCCTCATAAGATAGTAGAGTAATCTTAGCATAGCTAGTTTTAACCTTGACAGTATCAAGAGCAGAAAGGAATTCACGGTCTCGTTCATAATTTCTATAATCATAAACGTAGTCTGTCATTTAGCACTCCTCCTCCTGATATAGTCATCTGACTTGTCAAGCATTTATAATCAACGATACAAAATTGTGGCCGCGCGTCGTCGAGCGCGATATAATGTATCATGTTCTCCATAGGATTCAATGTATATCTCTATGTAGGTCCAACTTGTACTCTCTTCTTATCAGACCCATCAGCTTGAGTACCTATCCATAAGATAGTACCTGCATCAGCTTCAATGCTGAACTCAATCAAGTTCTGGAAGACATAATTAATAGACCCATCAGTCCAGTTACCATCTTCATCCTGATGAAACCCATCCTGAATCTTATATATAACCTCGACCTGTCTACGAGTTTCTTCTTGAATAATATCATATAGATTCTCGCTTCTATAGGCGTTATACTTAGTATTATCTACAAGCACTCTACCTAACGCATCATACTCAACCGTATTGTCCGGTACAGGATTATAGACTCTATAAGGACGAGTATCTATCTTATAGTCTTCGGAGTTATATTGTCTTAATACCTTCTCTGTATTAGTAAAGATACCAGCTAACTGACCCCAAATTCTTGAAGTCTCAATAGCACTAATAACTCCAACAGTTGCATCCTCTTTCTCGATTAACTCTGCTATATAATTAATAACAATAGGATAAGGTGATTCAATTAATGAAACACTAGTAACCGACTCGCCAACAGCATAGATGCGATTTGGCATCACACGAATACGATGACCTCCAACATCAACAGTAACCAAGCCTGCAATGTTATTATTAATCGCTTCGACAATCTTCTAAATACGTTCTATCTCCGCATCGAACTTGTCTGTCGGCTCTCCTGCGAGCTCTGCCTGGGCACGTTGGGCCTCCAAGGCCGCAAGTTCAGCTTTCATTTCTGTTTGCGGGTAGCGGTCTATCCAAAAGCTTTTTAGCCTCTAGACTTCCAGCTTATATCCTTCAAAATATCTTTCTTCCTATTGCTTAATTAACGCATATAGGTCAATACTACTACCACTGGTAGTATAAATACCATCAAGTTGTCCTATAACCACTTCCGTATCTTCAACTTCAGAAGTGTTAAACTCTCCTATATTAATGATACCAAGTGAGTCTAAATTCTCCAAAGTATTCTCCGCAACCTCATAAGCAGTAGCAGAAAAGTCGAAAATCATACGCCCTAACGTTGCATTAGGTGTCAGTGATATATTCGTTAAAACAATCACTATGTTGCCTTCGCTCGGAGACTTATAGAGTTTATACTTATAGTTATTAAGAAACTCCTCTACTTTCTCTCTAAACTTACGCTCAATAAAAAAGTTTCTATCAGTTAGATTAATACCGATAGACTCATACTCTTGCGCGGGAAGGGTGCTATTATCGCTCTAACGAACTTGCTATCTGTCAGGAGTCTTTGGCGGTCTAGCGATGATTTCACCCTTATACTTATATCCATCATTATCTAGCTGTATAAAAGTATTGTCTGTATCCATATGAATACTAATGAGCCCGCTCAATGGGAACTCCGCATAATACGCATATCCATTCTTCGCAATGTATGGATATTTACCACCAAGAGTGTCTTGCTTAGAGTTTAGCACAGTATGTTTAAAACTGCTAATCTTCTAGTTTAGTGACAACCTCAACTGGACGCCGTCCGCAAACAGATAGGAATAATCAAAGTCAACGAATCGCTCATTCTTCCCCTCTTCCATACACGGATTAGTTCTTAACCCAGCCGTATTCTCTTGTTGGATAGCATATTTATACTTAATACCACTCTCGATAGTGAAATCAGTATAAATCAAAGTATTATCTAATATAGCTCTATGGAATTGAAGATATTGCAAATCTTCCCATACCATATAATCAGAACGTTCATCGGTTCTTGTAATTACAAAGATACCATTTGACTCTCCAGGATTCGTAAAGTACAATCTCATACATCCATTATCTCTGCTAAAGGCGCTAGAATCATCAACTACTAATGTAGCATCTTCAAGTCCTGGATAATAAACCTAAGTACATACAAATGTATAGTCATCTGCTGAAGCTTCATAACCATTTACAGTACGAATAGTGTATGTTACAGTATAGGTTTCAGATTCTATAAGTCTATAACTAAAGCGATACTGGTCTGGTGGATTATGAACGCTATCATGTTGTAACCACCCAGATGACTCTAATAGATACTCACTAGTTATTTCAGTGCCTTGATATAACTCGAATCTATACAAATCCTCAGCTTCCTTGCTAGTATCACCTATATTATAAGTGCCTAAGAATAAAGGCGTCAATGTAGGCTCTATATTTTGCTGTGATATAACATCTTGCTTCTTGGCTTCAGCGTTTTTAATAACTACTTCTGGTCTACTAATTGCCTTAATAATCATTACATTAGACCATTCAGAAAACGTCTAAGCGTCTATTTGCTATTGCTTCCAAGTAGCAAAATTACTAAGGTTAGTCCAGATAGGAGTAGTACCAAAGCGCATCTATACTTTGTATAAGAAACCTGGTTGCCATGCTTCCTTTAAATCAGACAACTCAATCGAAATGGTATTATTAGTAACCGCAGATGCGTTCTTATAAATCGTACCATCTGGATACTTACTATCATCTATGATACTACGATTGTTAGTCTGTTTGACTACTCGCACCTAAACGTGTCCTATATCTCTTTCCGAAGTAACTTCTTGTAGAGTGAAGTGTATAGGATAAGAAGTAGTCGTATATAAGAAAGCCGGCTATGTACTCGCCAAAGTTGGCGGATAAATACTTAAAGGCATATCCTATTCCTCCTTTTTCTCAATCTCTATTGTTTATGAAAAAGCATAAAAGTAGATAAAACATAATTGCCCAAACAAAAGAAAGGCGAAGGATTTAACCTTCGCCTATCATAAAGTAGAGAGCTTGCATTGCATCTATTGATAGCTCTAAATTCTCAATAGATTCCATCTTGATTTGTAGAGGGCTGAATGGAGTATCCATTTCTAACAAGTCATCTAATTCCTTATTAGCAATCTCAACTTTATTCTCTGGAATATGGAAATAAGCCCCACCAGTTCCATCTTCAACGTACTTACCATAAGTTGCTCCAATCTTCTCTTTTTGCTCTAATATATCTTGAGCTATGGGAGTTATGATTCTTAAATTATGAACGATTGCATATGCCACCTTGGCTGGTAAATGCAACGTATTATCTTTTGCTAAAGCGGTCAATTTATCATATATAGTTATAATCTCACGATTTTTCATAGTCGTTATACTCCTTTTATTTTTTCTCCAAAGCGCTAATTCTTGCTTCTAATGCTGAATAACCACTAAAAGCACTTAAAGGTAAATCAATAGTTGGGGTTTCATCAAAATAAATATTTCGTACTGAAACGTGCATGGTCAATGAGGTAATATAAATGCCCCCACTTGGTGTATCGTTTCCAGGCTTATAAGTACGTATACCAATATTTTTTTTAGATTGTAGAATAATACTCGTTTCATTGCTACTAGACTATAAACCGATATTTTCAGTAGTACCATAATCATCTGAACCTTCCAACATACCCAAAAAGCCATAAGTTTCTCCCCAGTAAGAGGATACCTTTTTTATATTAACTTGATACACGGCTAAATTTTTAGCATCTATATCTCCATTACTCTTTAAAGTAGTGAAGGAATTGGTAAGAGCACCTCCACTAATTGTCCAATTACCTATTGTACCACTATTAGCTGTAATTTTACCAGTTAAATTAGCGTTACTACAAGTCAAATAGCCATAACTAGTTACAGAGAAATTGCTACCTACCGTTATACCAGATGGATAAAGTGATATAGTTCCATCTGAAGAAACTAGACCATAAGAATTAAGCTCCCAGTTACCAATTTTACCACTATCAGCTTCAATTCGGCCCCGAATATCAGCAGAACGGCAGTATAACTTACCGCCTCTTGTAACCAAGAAGTAAGTTGAATCAGAAGCACCATCGGCATTAGATGAGTTCTCATTTAATCCACTACCAACCCAGAAAGCAGCGTTACCATTTGAAGCCATACCAACTATACCATTAAATAGTTTATTATTGCCAATGGTCCACCCACCTATCTCTCCTTCTCTAGACTCAATACGGCCCTTAATCTTAGCATTAGTGCAATATAAAAATCCATCACGAGTTACAACAAAAGGAGCTGGATTTTCAATATTACCTATTACGCCACGAGAAGTGTCAGTGGGGGTATATCTATCACCAGGATTATTGCGACCAGCCCAAATAGCATACGATTCATTAGAACTATCAAGAGCAACATAACTTGTTCCAGAACCACTAAATATTCTATTTGCTTGGATGGTCCAACCGCCACGGCGATTCTCGTCACAGCCTATCTAACCTGCTCTGGCATAGATTGTGCCTAAAATATTTGCCGAAGTAGCTTCTAAAGCACCATCGTAGGTAACTCTAAATACTCCACCACCAATCTTAATAGCATCCGACTTCTTTTCTGGATGGAGGTTGGCTAGATGAATGGTCATACCAGTCTCGCTATCTCCACCATCGCCACCATATAATTCGGCAGTAGTGCCATCAATCCAAATGCGGCCGCCGCCACTTGAAGCGCCGAAGAACGCCCTACCATTTTGCATCAAACCAAACGTATTGACACCAGATTGATAACCGTATAGACCAATCATATCTTGACCGCTATCTTTACCCATGACAACGCCTGTAAATCTATTGGCGCTATCTTTAGTACCAGCACCCACCTATGGAGCGAATACATAATGCTCTTCTTCATTAACTTCAATAGCTGTACCGTCCCAACCATTTATCTATTCATTCCCATAGGTATCTAGATACATAATGATTGGATGCACGAGTCTACGCACTTCAGAGCCGGGGTCGCGCAGTTCAAGCACGCCTATATTACTATCGCTCTTGTTTTTAATCTCCTCGAAGATAAACTGTGCCGCAGGTGATAAAGAGACATTACCATCCTTATCGGTTTTTAGTGTCAAGATATTAGTATTAAGTGAAGTAATAAGATTATTATAGCTCTATCCATCATATATATAATTCAAACTTCTATTATAAAACTGTGGAGTTAAACCAGAAGTATTATACTTGATATAAGACGGAATCTCACTAATATCTATCTTTGAGTAATCTATCCCATTGATGGCCAAATCAATAGGATAAGAAGTATAAATAACTACTTGCTTATTATCATGCTATCTATCTGTAATAGTAACTTGCACTTTTACATATAACTCATAAGTAGGAGGTGGATTATTTCCTTGTCCTGCTGCATGAATCTTACTACCATCATCGGTAGTTTTTATATCTATATTAATACCAGTCCACTTGTAATCAATAGAGTAATTAGTTTTATCATTATTAATTAACTCACCGTCATTATACACATAGGTTCTTAGCGGCAACTCATTCAGCCATCTATCCTGGAAGACTAAAGGATGTAAACCATTCAGCTTTAATCCATCTTCATCACATGGACGAATAACAGCCACATAAGTAGTACCATTGGTACCTTGGTCGCCATCTTTCAAGAATAATATCTCTTTTTGGAAAGTATATACCTCTCCAAAGATGGTATTAACCTTTAGCGTTAATGTATTGTTATTGTAATTAACCTTATACTTCTATCTTATATTATAGTGTAAAACATTATAATTGTCAACCCAAACCTAATCAACCATAGAGTTAGTTGGACTAATAGCAAGGTCTCTACTCTTAGGAATCGCATTTTCTCCCATAAACCATTCAAGGTTATAGGAAGTACCTTGTCCTTCTGCCCAGACTAATTGTACCTACAATGTTCTATCGCGCTCTGCCTCATCAATAGTCACATCGCCATTGGCGTCATAACGGAAGGTGTCTTCTCCGATATAGGATACAGTAATCGCATCGTCTGTATCTGAGCTATTGATTACATACTCTAAACTACCTAAATATAATCCATCTTGAGTATAGACAGAACAATAGAAAGTCACTGTGGAATATTGCAAGTATGGTGTAACTATTACGGAATTGCGGCGGCCCGTGGTATCTAGTTGCA
The DNA here is from genome assembly GCA_947624655.1 of uncultured Clostridia bacterium. GTDB lineage: Bacteria > Bacillota > Clostridia > TANB77 > CAG-508 > JAAWPK01. Next base: position 31,904 of record CANQLH010000007.1, read on the forward strand.
GATAAGCTCCATCTGGGAATGACATATACCAATCTCCAACAAGAGCAGAATCAGTGAGTCGTAGGGAGATGTCTTCTCCTTCTGTTGACTGCGCGATTGCGATGTCGTAGCCATTTCTCTAGTTATATATCTCTACTTCGGCAGATAGAGTAATCTTCTTATTGTAGACAACTATTAGCTTATATCTCTGCCGGCAAGCTATATCAGTATTAGTTAGATGGAGAGTGGTTGCGGCGGTTTCCAATTTTTTCCAGCCGAAGCCCGCATTACGGTCATATCCATCCGCGCCAATCATGATGCTTAAATCTCTCTCGTACCATTGGCAGGTACAAGTCTTCTCGCTCATTAGGTCTTTATCTTGATAGATTAAACGCCCAACGAGGTCGATAGATGAGATATTATTAGTAAATGCTATGCCCTGCGGAGTGCTGATATTAAGATAATAAGTCGTGTCCGTTAAGTCGTGGATTTCAACGAAATCTATGGCCAGGTCCTTTGCAAAAATATTGGGCTGGGTTAAGTTCTCTTTATCTGTAACTACTCCATTTTCAATCAAATGGTCTGGAATAAAGTTCTCCTAAAAAAATCGAATAGATTTAAGACCAATCAAATAGTTCAATGGAACTTTTATCACGACATACTGGCGCGAATAGGTCGATGTAAAATTATATGGATCACCATTAAACTGGTTTACATCTAGCTTGTAGCTCGCAACAGCATTATCTCTGGTATAAAATTCTACCTCTATTCCATAATTACCTTGAGTATGTATACTGTGGAATTGCGTTAAGAAGGATGTCGCAATTCTAATTGTATCATACTAACTGGCATACTGCTAAAACAATCCATGGAAGTCTTCAGGATTATATGAAGAAGACCCCTGGTAAATCCAATCTTGTCCACGCGCGCTAGTGACCTCGGCGCCCGCAACCACCTAATATGGAGGAGCTTTAACACCTTGATACACATCTGTCATAGATGGTGATACCGATACCACTGTATTCTATAACTGTTGTAGCTAACCATACGACAAAGATTGAGAAGATACAGAAGATGTAATTAGCTTCCTGTTCGAGAAGTCTCCCTCTGGAACGATAACATAAACATCTTCATCTACCTTATAAGTCTTGGTCTTATCGTCAGAGAATACTGAGAAAATATTTCCATTATATCTAGCTTTATACTCTCCAGTGTCTAAATCGACTATACTATATATTCTGGCTTGAATAGTTTTATCATAAGCAAGTTCAGAAGCTCGCTTATCGAATAATATATCAATAGCTTGAAATATCTGTTCTTCTACCTTATTCATAATGCCACTCCTTTATCTCTTTATAAGAAGGGGAGAATAATCTCCCCTTCTCGTTATTGTGTTCTAATATTTGCCCATTGAGACGCATCGTTAATAAGATTATTAAAGGCTTCCTCAATCTCATTTCTATCAGTAGCGTTGGGGAAGGACGCCTCAATATGTACTGTCTACTCAACAACAGAAGGAGTAGGCTGTACGTTACTACCACGGAGCTTGTCACTCATCAGCGCGATACCCGCGGAAGCGTTCTTATCAAGGATGGACTCGATAGCACTAAATACCAAGGGGCTAATCCCCCTGACAGCAGAAACCGCAGACAAGATGTTATCACTGTCCTCTTGATTTAATACTAACTCTTTCTCGTGTAAGAAAGCAAGTTTAGCATCATCAAATTCTCCAGTGTATCCACCAGTCGCATATCCTGGAACTCCTAGTTTCTTTAAGTAGTCTAAGAAATCGTCATAACTCTTTGCGTCCCATTCTAGACCGCCCCAATAACTCATTTCATCGCCTGGGGCATAACCCTTGAATCGTTCTTGAGCATCTTGTCCTCTCTGGAGGTAATAATCCTCTTCGAGATTTTCACCAGTTATCTTATTTTCTCTTTGTCTGAATAACTCATTATATACGTCATCTTGATATTGAATATATCCTTGCTTTAAACCATATTCGATTAAGCCTGAATAGTCGGTATTCTTATCATAGAAGCCATTGTCAATACCAGATTGTGAAGCAACAGTATTCGCCATTGCGGCGGCTAATGCGTTCATCTAACCAATGACGTTCATAAGTTCTACAGCAAGATTTGCGTATTCCATAGAAAGACTCTATACAGCACTTACTTGACCCCATAGCACATCGGTCATATCAAGACCAGCATCTCTACATAAATCTGTAGAATCAGACAAGATACGAGTTTTCATATCAAGAGAGTCAAGGTCTGCACCAGCTTCTCTAGCGACCTCATCTACTTTATCTTGATATTGCTGGAAATATCCTCTAATATCGCCAAGAGCATCATCAAGAGCAGATTGGAACTAATTGGTGTTATCTGTCATACTATCTAATGTATCAGCCCATGTAGAGTCAAATTCCTCAGCGATGCCTACGATTGCGGCACCGGTCGCCTCAGCGGAGTTTTGTAGGGACTCATTACCAGCTTCTGCGATGTCAGTTAAAGCGTTTTGCTTCTCTGTCTCAAGATATTTAATCTTCTCGCAGTAGTAATCGTAAATCTCTTGCGCTTTGTCGGCACGTTCCTAGTCGGTTAAAGTCATATCAGAATAAATTTCTTCAATGGCATCTTGACACTCTTGCCATGTAGAGACTATCTCACCAGTAACGTCTTGTACTTGTTGCTTTGCAATGTTGTACCATTCATTCTCGGCATCTAATAGCTCTTGTTGTTTATCTGCTATCTCGTCGGGGTTAGCCGTATACTGATAGTTCCAGTTGCCTTGACGGTCACGAACCAAGCGTAGTTGGTTCTTATTATTTTGGGCATCCTCAAGAGCCATCTGTGCTTGTAGCGCCTTATACTTAGCTTCAAGTACCTCAAGGTCATACTCTGATAGAGTATTACCCTCACGCCGCAGGTCTATCTCCTTTTGTAGGGCCTTTAGACGCTCTGTATACATAGGATTGGTGCTCTTGTCAATGTCGGCTTGAAGTTTATTATACCAAGAAGCAACTTCATATGCCTCATTAACTTGGTCGAGGTATCTTTCGCTCTTCTCGATATAGTGGTCATATTTATCTTGCAATAAGTCAAGACCTAAGCCATTTGATAATTGTTTACCAAAATCATAGACGGCTTTCTCCACTTGCTCTAAGTACATATCACGAGCAATTTCCATAGCCTCTTGCGCAGCTTGGTATAGAGCCTCTTGACTCTCGTTAAATTCCTCTAATAGAGCATCACGATTGTTCTTTAGAGTATCATATCTAACATCGCCTTGCGCTGCTATTTCGTCTCCACCATATTCGGCCAGAAGCGCTTCAAAACTGGACTGCGCCACGTCTAACGCTTCCTTGGCGTATTCGGTACGACGGCGGTTTAAGTCGATTTGAGCGGCGGCTGCGTCCAAATGTTCTTGAGCGTTTCTTTGAAGTCTACTAAATCCTTCTTCTGTCTTGTAGGTTTGACCCTACAAAGCATAGAGCTCTTTAATAGTATCAAGCATAGTCTTATTATGCTCTAACTAGTTGGTAAACTGCTCAAACCTTTCTCTTGCCGCATCTAGTGCATTAGGTAACAAGTCTTGAATAGTTTCTATCCATTCAAGAATCGCTTCACCAGAACCAATGACTTCGCCCTAAAGGTCAAGTATTTCATCCTTAATCGCATCAACATCTGTAAACTGGTTAGCATTAGCAAGCAAGTTTTGCAAACGATTATATGTCTCCATATATTCGCCTAACATACCTTCTTCTGCTTTTGCTTGTTCATAACCAAGTTGTGCAGTACCCTTACCATTTGTCCACTTAGGGCCACGTATCTCATTATAAAGAGCGTCACTAAAGGATTCCGCAATCTACTTGGTAAAATCGCGAACCGCGTCTTGAGCATTTTTAACTTCGATAATAACATCCATCTTATAGGTGATGTCTTCAAGTTTCTAATCCTCAATTTCACGCATTGTATCTTCCCAGTTATTAAGGTCTTCTTGTATCTAATCAAGACTTTCTTCATATTTATCCAAGGCATCTAATTTATCTTCGTAGTTTTCATCAGTTATTTCTTTAAGCTGTTTCCATTGTTCGAGTTCTTTTTCAAGAGCTTCCTGTTGTTCAGCATTTAAACTATTATAATTATCTATAAAAGTGTTATAAGCATCAATAAATTCATTATATTCGCCTTGAATGGATTCTAATACATCTTGGTAGTGTAGAATTTCACCATTGGCGCCGAAATCTTCTTCACTTAGCCCTAATTTCTCCATTAAATTAGGTTTATCAACATCATCTAAGAAATGCTGTGCTAATTTTAATCTAGCCTGGTAGTTATCAGCTTGCTTAGTTAGTTCTGTAATTCTCTTCTTAAATAATTCTAATCGTTTGGCGCCATAGGCACGGTCAATCGAATCATCTAGGTCTTGAATAGCTTCATCTTGGTCCTAAATAGCACGAGTAATTTCGTGGTAGCGGTCCTCAATATCTTCAACGGTTTTCTTATCTAAAGTCTCTTCAACTTTAGCCTCTTTATCACCGCCTCCGCCTCCGCTACCGACTCCTTCATAAGTAGAATTAATACCACCTAAAAGTTTTGACAGAGCCTCTTTATTAGCCGCTATCATTTCATCTAAATTCGTGATATTCTGCTGCTCCAGAGCAGCCATTGCTTCCCCTAATAATTCATCGGAAGTTTTAGTTACTACTGGTTTCTGATTTGGTTTCTATATTGGGACATATCTGGTTTCCCCATCGGGGCCCAAATATGTCATATATATACCGCCGTCGTTTGGCTTTGTTGTACTACCAAGAGTATCGCCGCCAATTTTATCTCGAACCGACTGTATAAAAGCCTCTTCAGAAGACGTGTCAATAGAATTATCGTTATTAGAAGTCCATTTAACAACATCCGTAGAAAATTCTTGCTTCTCTAGTCCAGTACCAATACCCGCAATCTGTTGACCCGTAGCATATGCCGCATCACGAATAAGTTTTAAGTTCTCTAATACACTAGAAGTCCCATCTGCTACATTCTCAGCCATATTTTCTGCGCCTTCGGCAGAGTAGAACCCTACATCTTCCCAGAGTTTACCCCAGTTATCTCGTTCGGCATCAAGTTTATCGGCCTAGTTGCTAAGCATCTTACCATTAGCTATCTTCTATGCAGTTTGGTAAGTAGATAATAAATTAATCTCATCCTAACTCTTGGCCTCTGCAAGAGTCATTTCACCCTTTGCCATAGCTTGATATATTGACAGTCTATTCTTTGCGGTGTCTCGTTCACTCTCAAGCATAGTAATATTATTCTATAATCTACTTGCTAAGCTGTCGCTGTTCGCTGCCAAGATACCATTTTCCATACCAAAAAATGCGTTATACATATCTTGGGTAAGACTAAAAGTACCATCGCGCATGACGTTAGCTTGTGCCATAAAACCAGGATAAATTGCTTCTATTGCCTTAGTTGCTTCAAGGCTAAAACTCCAGTAGCTGTTGCCGGCTTCGTCTGTTGTCTTCTTTACTCCTTTCTCAATAGCTTCATATACACTAACTATATCATCCGCAGAAGAGCGAATACGTTCAAGGTTATAATCTTTCTCTAGCTCGATTTGTACCTGGATTTGATACTCAGCATTGTCTAAATCCTTCTAAGCAGCGGTTTTAGCTTCTTCTGCCACTTGTACATCAGAAATTAAGATTTCTGCATCTTTCGCCATATCCGTTATTTTTTGTGGTAGTTTATCTACCCCAGCAGCAAGCGCATCATATAAATTTTGACCATATAGGCCAAAAGCATTCAGCATACTAGAATCTAAATTATAATCGCTAATATTGAAATTCTCAGCGTCAGTCTGATAATCATTTATAGCCTAAACTAATTTGTTATATTCAGCCTATATCCTATATGCGGTTTTTAATCTGCCTTCTAAAGTTTCATCATTTAAAAAAGCATCATTGTCAGCTATCTTGGCTTTAGCCTCTGTAATAACTGCATTTAAACTATCAACACTATCTTGATAAGATGCTTGAATTAAATCATCTAATAATGCCTTTTGTTCCTTTGCGGTCATAGAGATAAACTCAGTAAAATCAAACAGACCCTACTCAGCCATATCTTTCGCGGTTTTATATTCCTCGTCAGTAAGGACTTCACTTGAGCCTATTTTCTTTCTTAAATCTTCGGCTTGAGCTCTTACCTCTTCCGCTTGTGCTACTCCATCAAGGGCGTCTTGATACCTTTTTGCTGCATCATAAGCGCTCTAAAAGGTTGTATCAGTTAATTGTCCCCAATTTAATGTAGATAAAATAGCACGGTCATATTTATCGCTCGTAAATATTTTCTCTAACTTATTCTAAGAGACTTTACTTACTTCTCCAATAGATATAACCAAATCATTAATTTCTTTAAGGTCTGCAACTTTGCTATTGGGAGTTTTAGCGACTATATCATTGACTATCTCTGCAATTTCAGAATTACTATATCCTAACTCCGTAAATTGCTTAGTAATTTCAGATAGAAATGTCTAATAGTCATCTAATGTTTTTATATCAAAAGCGGTTATAGTCTATCCTTCAAGCTAGCCTAATGAAGCTGATAAACTGATTAAATCCTGTTTTAAAGTGCGAATCTATGTAACATAAGGCTCCATTAATTTTATTAATTCTAATAGTCCTTGATATAAACCAGCATCTGCTCTCTAATCAGCATCCATGCCCTTAGTATCTAATACTTCATTCTTAACCTAAAGTAACTTATCGTAAAATTCTAAGGCTTCATCTGCGTCTTTAGGTAAGGTTAAATCCAAATCATAAATCCAGCCAGCCGAAGATGTATTGACATTTTCGTCTCCAAAAAATTTTCTTAAAGCCTTATCTACAACATCTTCTTCATTAAATCCAACGCCAGAGTATGAACCTCCAAAATCCCACGTACCAGTTCCTAAATCTGTCATTAAACGCTTCTACTAAGCCTCTAATTCTTTTGTAGTATCTCCATATTCTTTTCTTAACTGGCTTTGTTGTTCTCGCAATGCTTCAAGAAGTATCTTATTATAATCTTCATATCGACCACTTAATCTAGCTACAGCCGCACCTTCAATATCAAGTGCTTCCGCTAAAGCTCTAGAAGTCTTATCTAATTCATCTTTGCCTTCATTGGTTTCTTGATAGGTTTCTAATAAAGACTACATTTGGATAATTAGTTCTTTATTAGTAGCATTTTGTTCTCTAGTAGATTCTGCAATCGCCTAAGCCTTTTCTAATTCAGCCTAAGCCTCTTCTCTAATAGCTTCTGTATTGCGTTTAATTGAATCTGTATAAGCTGCATATGCGGCAATAGCCGCGGTAATGCCCGCGACAACCCAAAAGACAGGATTAGCATACCAAGCTTTAGTGTTTGCAATAACTGCTACAGTCTATCCTTCTGTCGCCGCAGTTTCTCCCTCTATGGCTTTTTCCCTAATAAATCTAGCGCCATATTCTTTTTTTATTGTTTCAATCTAAGTTTTATCAACCGCTATTTCTACTTCTTTAGTAACGGTAAACGCCTTCATCATAGGAATTAAACCAGAAAGAATCATGCTTACACTGGTGATAGTTTGTATCATCTTTTCACTAGTATCCAAATCCTCATTATCCCAAATACTGCCAAGATTCTTAACAGCCTACAAAGTCATACTTAAGTGCATAAGCTAACTGCCCATAGAAACTATTATGTCAGACCACTCACGACTAGTTAATGCTGCTTCAACTACTGCACCTTTAAACTTATTGGCTTCTTCAGTGACTATTGCCGTCCCATTGGCTAGATTCTATTCTGCTTCACTTGTGCGTCTAACTGATTCACCAAACTACTCTACTTGCTCTACCGGTAAACCGTTTATTCTTGTTAAGGCTCCTTGAGTCTCTTCGGCCGCAGAAGATACAGATTTTAAAACATCTTTTACTTGTTGGAGACTTTGTGACACATTAGACCCAGATATATCAATGCCAGTTACTGCTTTAAAATCTCGTTGTAGCTATTTTAGAACCTCTGAATCGGCCTCGACTTCATCGCCTAAACCAGCGAATGCCTTTTGAAGAGATTGTAATTTACCTTCTACAGTTTTTAATCCTTCAAAAGATTCTAATAATTTTTCAGCACTTTGGCGCCCTTTAGTAAGAGGAAGCTCTAAATCTGGAATATTATAATTATAAATTCCAGTATTAGTTAAATTAGTTCTAAATTCTCTAACTGATTTGCTCCTTCCATCTTTTGTGGTTCCTTGTTTAGCTAATTCTTGAGTCTATGCTCTAAGTTCTTCAGTAGTTTCTTGCTCAGCAGTCATTCTATCCTATTGTTCAGCTACCATTAATTTCATCTAAGAAATCATATCTTTATAATTAGTAAGCTATTTTATTTGTTCATCAGTTAGCTATTTGGCATACTAATTAATAGTAAGCTGCATCTATATATCTTCTGCTTGTACCCTAGCCTATCCCATCTTATCAATATCCATAGCATTAGTAACCATATCAAGAGCAAGAGCGCCAGCCTATTGCTTTAATTCTCTTTGGCTCTTATTAGCTTGACCCATTAGAACAGATAAGTTATAAGCGGTATTTTTTAAGCCCTAAGAAATCTTATTACCAAAAATGTCCATAAAAGTGGCACCAAGTAATACAATAGTACCCTTCATGCCACCAAGAGCATCTACTGCATCCGCAATACCACTTAATACAGGACTTATAGATTTATCAAAATCAATGAAAAAATCATCGTTAATTAAACTGTCGTAAATATCTTCGGCCGCGGCTCGGATATTATCTCGTGCAGCTTGCCAAGACTTTGCATAAATATCAGCTTGCTTTTGAAGCGTACCAGTTGAACCCATAGCAGTAGTGAGGTTCTGCTGGAAGAATGTCCAATTTTCCATCAATGCCATTAACTGTGTGTATTGACGTACACCAGCAACCGTTTGCGCTAATGCCATCTTTTGAGCCTGAGTTAAAGTACCCCATGTAGTACCCATTTCATTGAGAAGAGTATCCATGCTCTTCAAGTTGCCTTCGGTATCCTTAATCTAAATACCTACTTCGGCTAATGCTTTAGAGTATTTGTTCAGAGTGGTGCCATCATCCGCTTCTCCATCTTGCAGCAAACCTTGAATACGAGCGAATAAGGTTCTAAATGCAGTACCGACAACATCAGCACTTTCACGAGTTGTTGCTGTAACGGTCGCCAGAGCGGCTGCCGCATATTCATAGCTTAAACCGACCGTATTACCAATAGCCGCAAACTTTTGAATACCAGTAGAGATTTCTTCTGTACTAGATGCTGTACTAGCACCAAGAGCAGTCATTACGTCAGCATAGTATTCTAGACTCTTACTACCATCATAGAAATTGTTCCAGATAGCAGTTAATTGCTCAGAGGCAGTTTCTGCTGCTTCTCCAGCAACATTGGCCAACTTAATAGTAACATTGGTACGAGCCTCGACCTCTTCGTCGCTCAAGCCTTGCTGATAGTAAATTAAAGAAGCATCGGTATATTTCGTAGTTGTAGTATTTAATGCTTTTGCTGCATCATTGGCCTTTTGAGCAAATCTATCCATTTCCTCAGCAGATTTATTAGTTACTATCTAAATACGGTTCAAAGACTCATTAAGGTCCTTAGTATATCCATATGCCGTAGAAACAGCCCCCATGAAGCCATGTAATGCGCTAGAAGTTAATTGCCAACGCATTGTATTCTTCATAGTGGTCCATAACTCGCTTAATAGACCATTGGCTCTAGCAATAGGCATCTCTGCTTTTGCTATCGCGGAAGCGACCGCAGTAAATGCTTCTTGACCTGCCGGTCCTATGGCAGATAAAGTATTAGCATATTGCTCTAAAGAAGTATTACTTGCTTTTAGAGATTGCTGGAATCTCGATAGGTCTAATTTGCCAGTGTTGGTATTAGTCGCATTTTGTAGATGTTGCTGTAACTCTTGCGCGGCAAGTGCGGCGTTCCGCAAATCATCGGTTAGAGTTGCGCCAGCATTAAGTTTAGTAACATTCTATAATGCCTAAAAAGCACTAGACAATGAACGTTGAAGTTCCTAAGTATTGGCGGTAAAGCCAACTTCATAGTTCAATCTCTTAGCCATATTTCTTCCTCCTTTTACTCTCAATATAAAAATAAGGGCTTAGAGAATTTCATCTCTAAGCCCTAATAATTCTCTATATTATCTAATAATTAGAGAAATTGATTTAATCATTTCCACCCACGACGTTCTTGATTTCACTTAGTAATTCCATTCCTTCACGATTCTTAATCTTAGAAAGGATGTCATCTAATGAATCACCAAGGTTAGTTGCTTCACCGTTCATAGCTTGCATAATACCAGCAAAAGAGTTGTTGTAACGAGCCATATCTTCTACTGTATCATCGACGAGCTCTTGAATGAAATTTCTTTCGTCCTCTGGGATCGCGGCCAGCACACCATCGAGGATGCCAGTAGTCTCGATATAATCGTATGTTTCAGCTGGGTTATCGAAATCACCAATCTCAACATTACAGTAGAATTTCATAATAGCAAGCCCGAAATAGGTATTTAATCTGATGGGACTGAAACAACCAGTGTTTACATCGAGAGAAGCGTCAACCACATACTGAACAAGTTTAGCCTTCTCTTCGATTGGTAGATACGTCTTTACAGCTAGTTCCATATCCTCATTAACCTTGTAGCAAGTCTGCATTAGAGCGGGTTCGCCGCAAGCCTCTTTGATTTCATCAAAAGTCATAATAGTCACTCCTTTAACTCATTCTTTGGGTTTATAATAAAATATTTTTTCATCTATGTCAAGTACCAGTAGGTTTAGTCCTTGGTACTATACGTTTCAAAGAAATACTATCAGAAGCTGGCATAGTTTTCACAAAATCATTAAAGGCTTTAAGATTAAGGAAACCACGAGTAGAAATAGCATCTATCTTGCTCTTGGTATCTTTAATACGCTATGTCTTAGCCTCTGTACTCTAAATGCTAGCATCTCCGCCTACGACAATCCAGTTAGTCACCTTATCTAGCTTATAAGCATCGTCAAAGTCAATTCTAAAGATAGAACCTCGTCCTCCATAGGTTCCACCATTATTAGTCTTTTGTGACGCCTGTTCAGCAATAGCAGATAGAATAGTCAAGATTGGATAGGCTCTAAAATTGTGTATCATAAGTTGTGATGCTGTTGTTTGTGTATAACCTATGATATATTTCTCCGCGGCTTGCGCTACCATGTCGCTACGTATGATGTCATAGTTGTTCTTCAAGTCTCCAGGAATTCCCTTTTTACCATGAAATGCAATAGTATTATAAAGCTAATAATCAACTTCAGGTCCCTCTCCATAAATCTCGTGCAATAGAGACATAGCAATGGAGTTTTCACCAGCATAGCTTATCATCTTAGAGATATTACTCTTACTACGATAAGTCTTAACTGTGGCATAAGGGTCTACCTAAAACGTATGTCTAACTGTAACCTATCCATCTTCTCCAATCACTTCTTCTACCATCTAAACGTGTTGAAGCTATATATCTGTTGCTTTACCTTTAACCTGTTTGCCACCAGGACCAACTAAATTTTCTGAGGTAGTACCTAACATTCCAGATTTAATCATCTTCAATATCTCACCATCAACCTATCCTTCTGCCATCGCATCAACAGCATCACTAAGTAAAGATGTCGCCTCACTGGAAGGAGTAAGAATTGAAGATACCGTTTGAGAGTTATACGCTTGATTACCACTCACTATATTATCAATGGTTTTCATTATTAGACTAACACCGAGCAATTCATCAAGTTCAGCTGGAATTACTGCTAATTCATTCTCGTTAGTTTCATCTATTAAAGCCATTAATTGCGGATTCGCCGTTTTATAGATGTGAATAATCTAGTTTAATGCGCTTATAACAGCTTTCTTATCGGCGTTTTTGAGCCCGATGTCTAGCGCCTTGGCCGCAGTCATATATCCAGATAGTCCTGGAACGATATTGTTATTATATGCTTCTACCATGCGCGATTCAATGCCAGCTTCCAAATTTTGGAATTGCGCGATTTCTAAATTCTCGATGTAATGTTGCTCCGCAGAATCTGGAACCTACTGCGCAGCTAATTGTGTTTTCATAGTTGCTAAATATCTAGATTTGATATTCTAAAAATGATTGCCTTTAAACTTCTAAGTTATATCTCCACCCTCATAATGCTCTGGATGGCCATGGATATTAGGCAATCCCTCAAATACGAAATCAGCCATACTCATGTACCTCCTGATAAAAAGAAAAAGGGACGACCGAAGTCGTCCCCATATATCTTTGATTAGTTGTTGTTGGTTCTAATCTTAGTGAAGTCAAGCTCCATGAGAGTCTCGTCATCAACTACAAACTTGATAACAGGCTTCTTGGTAACGTTAAGGACCCAGAACATCTCTTGGTCATCAATAGTACCAGTAGTAGCTGCTGTGCTGTATTTGCTGTCAAGAGTCTCCTTGGTATAAATAGCAAGCTCTCCACCCCTTGCGCTTTCAGGAAGCTTTACGGTATAGAAGAGAGAGCCATTAGTAGCATCAATAGCACTCTGCCAGCTAGACTGAGGAAGTCCTGCCCACTTTGTTACAGGCTTGAAAGTACCTGTTACGTGCCACATTGTAGCATCGTTCTCGTCAGGAGTTGCCTGTACATCGTTTCTATAGAGCTTTCTGATAGGCATATCACCATACTCACTAATTACGTCAGTGTAAGAATAGGACTCGAATGGAGCCTTTACACAAGGAGTACGACTATCCTCTTCATCATCAGAAGCATCAGAAATCATCTGGATAGTAGCAAGAACCTTGTGAGTCTTATCAAATCTGGTATAATCAGGGAAAGCGTCCATGGTGAATGTGAAGGTAGAGGGGTCACCGCTGGAAGCCATGGTGAATGTGAAGTTAGACTGTACCTTGCAGTTAGGAATAATAAACTCAGCAGGCATATCAACACCGTCAGACTCACGACGGAATAGAGTGTCAGCCTCAAGGTAATAGTTACCGCCGAACTTGTCAGCAGTAATCTCAATAACCTGAGCACCGCCAGTGCGTCTTACATAGTAGTCAACCAAAACTACAGTGTCAGCGGGAAGTTCGCCATGATGGCCATAGCAGGTAAGAACATTGTCATCAACCTCAACAGGGATGCAAGGCTCGTCAACAATCTCGCCATCCTGCATTACCATAACAAAGATGTCCGCATTAGATTCATACTGGGGATTGGACTTACCATCCTTAAACCCATTCCAGCAAGGAATTTCAGGAAGCTCAATAGTATTCGCAGAATCAAGCTGAACCTGAGAAGTAGTATGAACATAAATAGGCTGGTCAGTATTAACAGGAATTAGGCCCGCACCAGAAAGGATAGAGAAACCCTCTGGAGAGATTAGCGCATCTTCCATTGTGAAGGTAAGTGTACGCTCGCCTTCCCATGCTATTAGTCTAGAGTTACCACGACCACCAGTTGCATAAACTGTGGTAGCAGCGCCTTCGAGGCTAGAGGTCTTTAGTGTATCGAAATAAAGAACTGGCTCGCCCTTGTAAAATTTGCGGTTGCCGAGTGTCTGAGTAGCCTTAGCACGAAGAACTACGTTACAAATTTCTCTAACGCCAAAACGCATATTTTTTTCCTCCTTATAATGTCGGATGCAAATCTCGCATCCATGATTCTACGGTTTTCTCTGGTTTACCGCCAGCGAGGCGAACCCGCAAGTCGGTATCCCATTCAACAAAAGCATTATATCTATCTATTAAATCAAATACCTAAAAGATAGTTAAATCAATCGCATCTTTTAATGTAATCGTTGAACTACCTATTGTTAGGATAGATAAATACCGAGTCAAGACGCTTTCCTTATTACCACCCTTTAGTTGGGCTACTTTCTTTCGCCCTTCCATAATCTTATTCATTATCTTCCTTGCTGCTTCATTACCTGGGTTATAGACTATATTACTGCCCTAAAAGATACTATTGACGCACAAGACTACTTTTATATAATCTTGAATAGTCGGAAAAGTGTTGTCATCAATAGTGACAGGTGGCATATCCTTTGCAGTTAATATAATACTATTAGGCAACATAGTTGCGGAATAGGAAGGGAACAAGAGTAGCAGTAAGTTACGGATTGCGTTTTTCTTGTGTTGTTTATCTTTTGATTGTTCTAAAACCTTCATTAAGACTTGAAAATTGCTCAAAGTCTCTAAAAGAGTCTTGTCCTAAATTAACGATTCCTTATCAACACAAAGATACTAAATAGCCATAAAGAAGTCTTGCTCACCCATGTAAGCAATCTCTTTAACACTAGGCGGGTGTATCGTAATTTGTAATTCAGGGATAGGAATATCAACACCCGTCATTAGTTTTAACCGCAAATCATTATCCATTTAGAGGATTAACCTCATCTTCATGGCCACGAATTGCTAGGTATCTAAGCGTTACTCCACCAAATTCTTCGTTATAAACATCCTGATTGGCGCCTAAGAATGTTAATTCTCCGATACCAGTCAGGTGCTACTTATCTAACATTGCATCTATCTCTCCAGCAATGCGATATGGGCGTAGCTCAAAATCCTTTAGATTCCAGTCATCAAAATGACAAATAATGCGTATCTCAACTATATGGTCACGATAGAATGTATTTGTTGCATTAGGAGTGAAAGAATCAAAAGCCAAACGCAGATAAGTGCGTTTATCGGGGTCAATTTTGAGCTTCGGGACATTAGAAATCTATTTACTTTCAAACATCTCTGCCACCTGCGCAGAGGTAACATCCGGTTTTCTCTCCAGACAATCTGGAGTAGTATAGTAAAGTAGTTTTAGAACTTTCTTATTTGACAGAATTTTATTCATAATAAGAGAGGTATCCTTCGCCATCCCTAAAAAGCTAGATTGTGGATATTCATAAGTGTTAATCTTCATATCTTATTACCTCTCTTAAATCAACGATTCTACGACAATAGTTTTCGTAGTGTCATCCTCGTCATCCCACCAATGTAGAGTAAACTGTCCACTCGTCATCTTCTTCCAAGTGATGTCTACTGTCTAATTGTGACAGACGAGTTCAACTGGAACATCTGACTCAACAATAGCCCAATGACCGCCCGCGCGAGGCGCGGTGAAAGTCCAGACCATTCCAGGCTTAATAAATGTATCACCCTAGATAAGAGTATCTGGAGACGGGTCAACTGGCTCTATTACCAAACCATCTTTGAGTTCGTTGGGCACATCATCAGTATCTTTATCTATGTAATATTCTTCTGCATTAATCTCGATAATATTTCTTGGGCTTATGACATTAGGTGCCTCAACTCTCCAGCATAAACCCTAAAAGAGAAATTCTTTGTATCTTTGGAAAGCTTTAACTGTTTTATCATTACGAGGCATCAAAATATTAAGGCTTAAATTTGGAGTATCTATTCTAACTTGATTCTTCTGAATAGACTCAATCTATGTTTCAACTGGACCTCTAATTGCGGCCCAGGTTACACAGGTATTCCCATCATCATCTTTGAATTTTAATTGATAGTTACAACGTCTAATCTCACCGCGGAAATAGGCATCCTCGGTTAATTCTTTTAAGTAGATAAGCCAATAGGTATCGGTATTTATCCATCTAAAAACATCACCAGCATCGTATCCACTCACATAATCAATAGAGAGAATCTTGTCATCATAATCTGGTTTATTCTTATCAGGATTTATGAGAGCACGCCACCGCGGCTGGCCAGGTATGAAGCGCTCACCATCTTGTAAACACTCTTCACAAGGTTGAGCTAAAGAAACATTGCAACCTTGATAAGAATATCTTAAAGTCTTAAGAAAGGTGCGATATTTGTCCATAATCATGCGGTCTTCCTGCTTCATGCCGCCTTGATACTCGAGTCTTTTCCACATTAAATCTAGATTATTCATCTCTTAATAACCTCGATAATAAATCTATGCACTTAAATACTGTTTTTCTATATAACATGAAATCTTCACACTCTTTTGAAGTTAAGCCTTCTAACTTAGAAAGAAGGATAAGACCCTCGGCCTTATCCTTACAAATTCTTACTAATCCTACTAATTCTTCTATTACAGTATATAAATGCGTTTCCCAATCTTCTTCATGCTCTCTCATAGGAACCAACTTCCATAGTTGGTTTATCAATCTAATCCTATCAGCTTCGTAAACTTCATCAGTGAAGTTAATATTGTACTTATCAATCAAAGGTACTACTCTCCCGCAGGCATGACCAGTTGGATTCAATAGTCCCCTTGTCATCCATAAGTTTTCTACGTTTGTATAGACGTTGCATATGATGGGTTTGTCTTTCGGCTTCCTTCTTTAAGTCCATCAACTTAGCCAGATGGTTAGCTTGTGATGTCATCTTAAAGTCAGAGCCAGAATACTTCATACGAGTATTCTCAATAGAAGCTATCTGGCGCTGAAGCCATGTATTGTACATCAATAAAGCGAAAATATTTATTTCTTCAGATGTGAGGGCGGTATTAAACTCCTCAGCATCTGCGTCAAAATCATATAAAGGGAAACGAGGAAATTCAAATCCAGGAATGGAGTCAAGAAGAATATTCTTCACATCAGCGTGTGTATTCTCGGGAGTCCATTCAAGATACATATCATCGGTAATCTTACCGAAGAATCTATCATAAATCTCTTTAAAGGAAGTAGGTTCACCCATCATGGTTAATACCTCCTTAAGTGTCTCTGCCTACCACTTTATATTTAGGTGTGGCGCGTCTACCAATCTCGGCGGCCGCAGTTACTGCTGTCTCTTGCTTTACTCTACGCTCCTTAGTTGCGGCCGCAGGTTCATCTTCTTCAGTGGTCGCCTTCTCATTAGCAATAGCAGATAGAACATTGAAGCCAGTAATCTACTTCAAAGCCTCGCATTTACGCAAATCATTCAAAGGAAGAGTGACTGCGTGCTGCTTGATAAGATTAACAACTCCTGTAGGAGCAAAGTCAAGCGCATCTTTGAATTCATCAATGGAGCTAGTAAGCAGCCAAGAATCGACTTGGTCTTCTGAAATATAATACTCAGGTTCTGGTTTAATATTCAAGCCTTCTTTCATTACTTCATCTTCTCTAATATAAAGATAGTTATAAAGTAAAGCTCTACCACCAGGCTGAGCAGCGACCTCAAGAATCTCACTATACGGTATTCTCTTAGTCTCTCCGACATTAAATTCACGTCTTAAATTTCTTTCAGGGATTCTATAAGCAACAATACCGCCGCTTCTATTAGTGACGTTACAAATGGTTTCAGGTGTCAACATATTCAATTATCTCCTTTTTCTCATATACAAATTTTAGGGACGAGGGGATTAGCCCTCGTCCCCAGTAAAATTATTCACCAGCAGGAACAATGTCCATACCGTTCTCAGAAAGTGAAGTCATATTATAAACGCAGATGTTATTAGTCATAATAACACTTACGCCAACTTTCTGATAGAAGTGAACCTCTTGAGACCAGTCATAGTTATCAAGAGCCTTCATGTGCATCTGGCCTTCAAACGCAATCTTAACAGGCTTGGTGTTACCATCACTAGGAATGACCCAAGCATAGCCAGGATTGGCAGTATAACGAGTATTGGTTTCATCTTCGATACCGAGAGGAAGAGCAACTACGGGAACACCCTTATAAGTTCCAAGGTATCCTTCGTTCCACATTCTATCTCTCATATTATCGGAAATCCAGTTCTGAGAAGGAATCATCTCGGCGGCAAACGGACGATAGCAGTAAATAGTAGGACTACCATAAGCGGAAGCAATGGTAATTAAGCGGTCCATAGAAGCCTCATCGAACTGGTTCTCTTCAACCATATTGTTCGCAGGAAGGTTGTTGATGTTAGCGATTAAAGCCTCACCAACTTCCTTCTGGATAAGTTCATCCATGCCAGTAACAACGATGTCAATGAGCTCAGCGAAATCTACACGACCATCAAGGAACTCCTCGAAGCCGATGTGAGCAGCGCCACCAACAGCGCTTGTGGTTACTTCAAACCAAGTCTCGCCAAGCTTGAAGGTCTCGTAAAGACCAGCAAGACCAACGCGAGTGATGAACTGTTTAGCACGCATCTTACCAAGACCCTTTACTCTAAAGATAGGACGGTCGCCCTGAGCAAAGGTCTTAGTCTCAGCAAAACGAGAGTAGAAGCTCTCGATGCGCTTAGGAACAATAAAATCAAGAGTCTCTTCAACTAGTTCAAAGAGCTCAATCTTATTGCGGCGATAAGAATTGAAGTCGCCGGCAAGGTCTTTCAATTCATTACGAAGTGTGGTATTAAGAGCTTCAGAGGTCATTTCTTGACCGTTGAAGCTATAATTCTTGGTAGAAGTTGCTTGAGCAGCAGCCTTCATTAACGCAAGTAGATTAGTTCTATCTAAAGCCATATCAAGCATCCTCCTTTAATCACTTTGTGCGCATTAGTTTTACGCCTGGCTGTAAATCAGGCATGGTGTAAACATTAACTACGGTCCATTCCATACCGGTATATCCTTCAGCTTTCGCAAGATAACCGTCGGTACCAACATGGAGTTTATCTCCAACCTTAAGTTCAGTCTCTTTTACGCAGTTAGTGGTCATAATGTCACCAACATCAGTCTTGAAGAGACGAGGAACGATACTATTAACTTTATCTCCCATCATACCATAAGGATTTAGATTAGAGTCAGCAATAGCAGGCTCAACCGTAGTCATATCAGAAACGTTATCATACTCAGTTAATGTACGGTCCTTAGCTGGACCAGTACCTGGAATAACATGAGCATACTTGCCATCAGCAGTTGCATTATAAACAATAGCATTATAGTTATCAGCAAGCATAGCGAAATCGGCATCGGTTTCACGGCTCTCGTAAACCTTTACCTCATTGAAAACTAACATAGGCTCCATGCCATCAGCGGTAGGAAGAGCAACCTTTCTATTGGCATAGTCATATACTAAGAACATACCATTCTCTACCTTCTTTAATGCAGCATCACAAGGAAGAGAAGCAAAAATCTTACCATTATAACGAGCAGATAGCTTATTGCCTTCTACCTGGCCGTAGCCATATTTGACGTAAGTAGCGTCAGACAAACGTGTCTTTGCTTTAGCCATTATAGTGTACCTCCTTAATCAACTATTCTGACAGACAGCTTTTACCCAAGCGGGTACGTTGTCGTCTTCATGTGTATCAATATTATTTAGATTTAATGTATATTGCTGTTTGCCAGCATCATCATGCTTCTCGTCAGCAAGGTTGAAATCAACCTTATTTCTTACGCAAATGATAGCGAGCTTACCCTCGATTTCCTCTAAAGAGTATTTATCAAGGTTATCAACAACATCTTTCTTATCATCATCAGACAGCATATAGAAACTATCTACCATGGCTTCCTTATCTTTGCGCTCGGCCGCCAATTTGAAACTTCTAAGCTGGTTAAGTTCGTCAACCATTGTCTGATTCTGTTGCTCAAGAGTAGAATACTTGGTCTGAAGGTCATTGTATTCAGACTGAAGAGTTACATACTCAGGAATTTCTTCGAGGTTGTACTTCTTCTTGTCCTTCTTATCGTCCTCTTCCTGTTCAGGCTCTTTATTCTGCTCTTCGGTCTCCTTGGAAGTCTCTTTTTCTTCCTCTGGATTCTCCTTCTTCTTCTCGAATTCAGAGGTAGACTCTTCTTCCTCGGAAGGAATTACGACATCTTTTTCATTGTCCATAGTTTCCTTAGAGCCTCCTTTCAAAGTTTCTTTTAGTTCATTTATCATAGAGAACATTGTAGTCTTAAACTCTTCAAATTCCGCGCCAGTGAGAGAGAAAGACTTGATTTGAGCTCCCTCAAAGCAAGGCTCTATGTCAGAACCTAAAATACAGAGTTTCTCAATTAACCCGTCACTGATTATGAAAATGTTTCTACCAGAATTACTATCCTTTGTCCAAAAACCTTTTTCATATTCATCATTTAATTCCATAGACTGGTTATTGCCCTAATCGACGATGCGCTGGGATTCTTCGTATATCTTATTCCAAATATATCCTTCGGTACATAGATATTCTCTTTCATCCTGGCCATCATCTTTGAATTTCTGGAACCACACCTTGGCTCCTACATCAACAAAGCCATAAGGCTTTGTCATGTCTACCATTTTGAATTTGCCACCTTCAATGACTACGTCCCTTGTATGAGCATCAAAATCGCTAGTCTTCTCATTGTAATATCCAACAATAGGAGTACCAGGAAGATTCTCACCAAGTTTAGTAGCCACTTCTTTCGTAATCACTGTACCATTTCTATTAGGGTCTTGACCCACATAGCATACTTTAATTAGCACTTTACTAATTAAAGGAGAAATCTTGGTGGCATTGACAAATTCCATAACATTATCCACAGGGACACTGATATGCAAGATAATCTCCTCCTTTAATTAACTCATACTTTCCTTATTAGCAATCGTCTTATCAGATTGTTCACTAGCCTGTTTCTCTGGACGACCACTTTCCTTTTCGGATTCCTACTGTTTCTAAGAATTAGAAGTATTTGTCTAATCTCTTCTGCCCAATAAATCTTGTCCGCTAATGGTATTACTGGACAAAGGAGGTAGCATAATTTCGCTCAAATGCAAGACTTCATTCTCAAAGTGAGCGTCAGCTAAAATCTATAACTGAGAATGTCCTAATGCTATTTGAGGAAGCATCTTAGAAAATCCTATTTTGGTTTGACCTTCATACGCTTTAGACATTTCTTTATAATTATATTGAGTTGTCTCTAACATAGTAACTAAGAAACTATAATGATTCTTTCTGCTAAACTTTTCTGCCATGCGATTTAAGAAACTCTCAAACTGAAGAATTAAATCTCTAAAACTAGCTTCGTCATTCAAAATAGAGTTTGTAACAGCCAGATTACCTTCCGCATTAAAGATATTTTGAGAAACACCAGCACTATTGAATAATGAACGCTCAACCTTCTCTAAGTCATCCTTAGACGTAGTAGAGTTATTGTCACGAGTATCAATCTTCTCAATGTCAGCAAAAGTAGTCAATACGTCAATGCCAACCGCGCGTTTAAGCATCGCAACAGCGTTATTATGTATATCCTTTGCTTCATCTACGTCGAAAATTAAATCGCCATTCTTATCAAGAGGTAGTTTCTGTACAATAATCTTTAAGAGTTGTTGCATAGTCTTCTTTCTATCTAATTCTTGAGCTTCATCAAGGTCAATGATAGAAGGTATGACACCAACAAAAGGAGGAAACTCGCTATTATTTAGACTAAATCTAATAGATGTCTGCGGGTCCAGTGCTATGTAGCCCCTCTTATCTCCAGGATAATCCCCTACTAGTTTACCTTGTTTGTATAAGATATACCCGCGTTGAATCTCTGGAGGAAATGCTTTAAGGGCGGCTAAACGCTGTTGCGCATTAGGAAATGTAGCATCAAAGAATTGCATATTAAGCTCGACGACAGGATTCGTACCACTAAAATAACGGCATCTACAATACTTAGATGGTAGTTGTTGAATAGCGAACTTATCACCAAAATCTACTACACATCCATAATAAGAGCCATTAACCACAATCTCTAAGGCTATATCTCCAAACATCTTCTTGATATTAGACTTCTCAAAGTATGTGAGTAACTTAGAGAAATCCTTTAATGCCTTATTTTGTCCAGCCTAGTTTTCATCAATCATTACGGTTGATACATACCAGTCATAACGATAAAGGAAGGCTAAATATCGGCATAGTCTATAATAGATACCACTTGAACGATAAAAATATTTTGAGGCTTCTCTTAAAGTATTATAATCTTCTTTATATATGGCATTTAAGATAAATTGTTTATCTCCATAATCTCGCTTGACTTGCCCAAAAGAGCTAACATTGATGAGCGCATCACCGACCGTCCGCAAGCCAACTTTCATCTTAGAGAAGTCGAGAGGCTCACGCATATCATCATCAGATTCAATCATGTTAAAGCCTTTCTGCTTAATCTCTAATTGTCTCTACTTTAACAAAGAATATCACCTCCATTTAATACCCCGCCTTTTCAAATATATAATCGTAAGTAATCAAATTTTCTTCGGTGTATGGTATCTCTATTAAAGTAATTCCATGTCTTGCGCAGAATCTTCTCTTTTGATTATCGTTATATCTCTACTGGTATAGCCCTCTCACTCCGCCAAATTTACTGACGGCTTCATAGTGCTGTTTACCTTGAAATTCAATCAAAAAGTCAACGTTACCATCGTCGTCAAGAACAGCAAAGTCAAATCTTAAAGGGCGACCTGATGGAGCTTTTAATCCTGAAAATTCGTATTCTTCTTCAAAGTTTATATTATTTTTCTTCAATATTTCTTCAATCTTAATTTCTCCTCTACTGGCTCTCATATCTCTCCCTCCTTATGAAATAAACATATAATCAGAGAATCTTCTACTTCTCTTTTTATGCTTGCTATCTTCATCGAGCTTAATGTAATATAATCCATACTCAAAAGCCGAAAACTTATCCTTTGAGATACCTTTATTAGCTTGTTTAAGAATAATATTGATTCCTTCGGTTTCTTCTCGGAGATTTAACAACTCCTCTCTTAATATAGAAGTTAGCGTAAATGGTTTTAATCGTTCTGCCCTTTCTTCTGGTTTCATATTTTTCCCAACTGCTGTTGCCATAAGAGCGTTCTTAGCTACCTTTTCATCTACTAACAATCTAACTTTACCAGCTCTTAACTGGGCCTATACGTTAGAATGTATTTCAGTGTTAATAGGAGCATTAGCTTTCAACTCATAAATCGCATCTAGCTCAGTATGGTCAGTTCTAAAGCGGCGCCACTCGTTATCATCGTCATTCATAACCCCAAAATCTGGATATATGTCGCCAGCTTCACCTATCTAAGTCTTAACCATATAGTCCATTAAGCCATGACCTAAGCCGTTGCCATCTATTACAACTGCCTTAGCCTTATAAGCATAAAACAGCTTTTTAATTTTTATTGCCTAATCTTCAAAGTGTTCATCTTCCATAGTGTACATATTCACCAATGACTTAATTGCAGGTCCTTGTGACTATGGTGTAACTTTGAATACACATATAACAGTCTAACATTTCTTGCGGCCAACGTCCACAGATAGGACATAGTACGCTCTATCAGACGTCCTTCCTGAATACTCGTATTCGGGCTGCCGCAATTTCCTCGCTCTATCAAATATTTCTCCATTAAAGAAAGCATCCTCAACAGTACCAGACCATTTAGATTCATACTCTCTATCAAAAGAAGCCTCGTTGAACGTACCATCTCGTTTTAAGTCTTGAATAAAGTTCTTATCAAGCAATTTAACCAAGACAGGAATACGATACGTACCACCCATGATTATCGCTTTCTCGGGTTCAAGAACCATACGAATCAAGAGCGTTATCAACTTGTCGTAAGGGAATGTACCCTTCCAACCCGCTGTAGTGACGTATATCTAACTCTTATTCAAAATCTCTTCGGGATGAACCGTTCCATCTAGGCACATTCGTGAGACGTTCATAATAGGTAAGATAACTTCACTCAAAATCTTGCCGTCAACGCCAACGCACTCCTCTATAAGCCCTCCGTGTCTACGTTTACCACGCGAAGATTCTCTAGCAGCAATATTGTCAAACCAAGAACCATTCTTGAATACATAGCGGCAATAGTCTTTGCCTTCTTGCGTCTATCCGCGGCTCCAATCTATCTCTCTATGAAACGCAGGAACTAAGTTACAAATTTCAGCAACTTTTTCTTTAACGATACCAGCGGCCTGCTCTTTACCGCCAGAAGTAACGAATAATTTCGCACCTGGATATAATACGCATCTACACATTAAGACCATAATAGATAGGAAAGATTTAGAATACGCACGAGGGAACACCATGTATACATACTTATATCTCATGGCGGCCCGCAAGAAAACTCGCTAATAGAAATAGAAATTTAATTTCTTTTCTCTTGTTGGGTCGCCGCCAGTTTGGAGAAAGTCGATAAACATATCTGGATACTCTCTCCAATAGGCTACATATTCGCGGAGCTGGGGTATGACTGCTTCAACACGCTCCTATGAGAGTCCTATTTTCTTACTCTCTGTAATATTTAATAAATCCTTTAGAGCCATGACGCATCAACCCCGAGTCTCTTTACGAATTAAATCTTCGTCCGCCTATCTATCAGATTCGATAGAGTCATAATATTCACTATAATCAGCATCTTCTAATTCTTCATTCTCTTTGTAGTCAAACAATTCACTCTCAAATTCGTCATCAATATCATCAGAATCTATTGTAGCCTCTCTTTCCTTATCCTCCATAATCTGCTTCAAAGATGCTTCAATCATATTACCAAGGTTCATTTCCTCAGTTACAAGGTTTCTGGTATATTGCTGTAAGTCTAACAAAGTCTTGTCAACACTATCCTATGGACCATCAGTATAGTATCTAGGAATGAAGCCATGTTTCTCGCATTCGGCAACCAATTCGCCAACTGAATCAACAAACTCTCCGCTCTCTGCCTTATTCTGAGCCGCAGTAAATTTACCGCTCTTCATTAACTGGTCATATACCTTAGACATCTTCTGATAGCCTTCTATATCTCCGCTATCAATGAGTTGATTAGCCTTTAAGCTAGTCTTACAAATTAGCTTTAGAGTATCCTTATGCCCAGCACCTTGAATATCGTAAGACTCTAACATATCGTTATAAAGTTGTTCCATACGTACCCATTCGCTAGGTCTATAACTGCTTCCCCATTTCAATCGAAGATATAGCTTATCTTCTTCTGTAAGCTAATCACCAATATCATCTTCTTCCTCTTCATTCGGCAGTAATGGCTCATTTGGTAATTGCTAAACCTTTGGGTTATTGGTAGCAATATTTTTAGGTTTCGGAGGAGTTCTATCAACAGCAAGTTGTTGTTCTATATCTTCATCCGACAATCCTTGAGCCTTCATCTATATTACCTTTGCCTCTAAGGCATCTGCGGCCAGCCGTTCAGAATCCGCATATCGGTACTAACTCCATTGTTTGAGCTTCATCTTAGATAGATATCTACCAAGGATTGTAGTACCAGTCATCTTCTCTGGATATTGACCATACTTCTCAAGTAGCTTATCCCATTCTTCTTTAATATAGGGAACATCAATTTGTTCTAAGATGGAAAGATATGTCTTTGGGTCCCAGTTATCTACAAACATAGTTAAGCAATCCTTACACATATTCAATCTACCATCTGGAGGATATTTCTCTATATTTCTAGAAACATAGAATTCTTTGTCATCTTTTGTGCGACCACAATTTTCGCAATAATGACTCATTCTGTCTCACCTCTTTTCTTATTACGACACTTTTTACATATACTATAAAAGTTGTCTTTACTTGTCTTATTCTTTGAAAAGAAGTTGTTATGGGCTGGCTTTAATTGCCCACATCTTGAACATTTTTTCATAGGTAATTTCTAAACTCTATATTGCCAAATAATAAAATCATCCTTGGCCTGTTGAGCGATTACTCTAGGAATCTTGTTCCTCCATAAGCTAGAAATATATTCTATACTATACGTCTTATTAAATTCTTTTTCCAAGATTTGTTGTATCTCTGCATTTTGCTTTCTATCTATCTTAAGCTCGACAATACGCATATAGATAGGGAAGTCCGCGAGTGCTTTATCGCATACTGTCTCAAAATCTTGAATTAAATACCAAACATCTCCATTAAACTAATCATAACTATCTTCTTTTAATTTAGAATAATTGCATAAAATAGCCGATACAACTCTTGGGTCCATTAAAGAAATACCTTTAATGTTCACATCTTCATTATCTTGTAATTCACTATCATCATCAAGAGGTATATGAAAATCATTAGACCTATTAATGTTCATGCAAATAGCTGGTTTTTGATACGCTTGTTTAATAACATATTGGTCTTTACGCATTTCAATTAAACCCTTTTTGATGATAAATGCATCTCTCCCTGAAGCCTTTTTCAAGGCTGCCTCCCAGGACTAAATAGCTTCTCTTAATTGCTTTAAAAATGGTATAGTATCTAAATCATGCTAAGTAATTGATATTTTTGGCTAAAAAATTGTATGTTTATTATCTGTAATTAAATTATAAATTCCATCTTCGCCATTTTCCAGTTGGCTAGCAAGTCCTTCAAAAGAGGTTTCTCGTTTGTTGACCGTCATCATACGGTTCTCAGTTAATATTTTGCGCTCTTTTCGTTCTTGCTTTTCCATACATAGAACTAAATAATCAGCCAAGATTTCTAAATATCTAGGTGTTAAGTTATCATTTTCTTCGATTATTTTTTCTACGAGGGCCTTGCGTTCTTCGGGAGATTCAATAGTATAATCTAATTTAATCACTTATATCATCTCCTTATGCTACAATAATAGCAAAAATTTTCACGTTTGTCAAAATTTTTTGACAGAAAATTTTTCATATGCTATAATATAATTAAAGAATAAAAAGGAGTAATTGCAAGATGCGATTCTACGATTAGGACCCCAAATCATTACCATATGATGGTCAATATTTTTTTAATATCCTCGTAATTACTATTGGAATAAATCCAAAGTATCGCAATAAGTATTTACCAAATAATGTGTATGAGGCGCAATATATAGAAAAAATTACAGAACCAAGACCTTATGCGGTTTTTATATTTACAGATGATTCATTAGATGATACAGTTGAGCTTGATGTCAAATGTATTCCGCATACAGTGGTTGAAGTTAGTGAATAGGTAGGTATATCATGGTTCAGAACAACATAACAGCAAAAATATTACAGTTAGAACAAACTATATCAAAAGCACAAAACAATTTAAAACAGCTTAAAGAGAATACTATTTATTGTTATAAATGTAAAAATTATTTTTATCCAGAGGACGCAAAGACTACATCAAGAGAGGAAACTCACAGAAGGCTAGTGTGTCCAGACTGTGGGTATGGAGACGATGACATTTACGCAGATGTAACCGATCTTATGGTTTACTATATCTGTCCTGAATGTGGCAATCTATTAGAGAAAACCAGGTTCTTCTTAGGTATGGAGAATGAAAGGAGAAGATATGACTAATATAGAGAAAGCAAAAGCACACATTGCAGATGTGAATAAGCGTTTTCCTGAGCAGATAGCTAGCTCCATAGCTGGCACACGGATATATAGAGGCGCGGGACCTTCGGTTGATAGCGGAGATAATTCTAGTCACGTAAGACTGATTCAGGCAGATAGTGTCTCTTGCTTGATGGAACTTGATGAAAGCGAATTTGGCAATATCTGCGTATTGAATTATGCGTCTTATAAGTATCCAGGAGGCATGTTTTTGCTAGGTTCTATGTCTCAAGAAGAAGCATTATGCCATGAATCTACATTATATCCAGTACTTAAAGCGTTTGATGATTCTTACTATCAAGATAACAGGAGTTATTTAAATAGAGCTTTATATACCAATGCGGCATTGCTTAGTCCAGATATTATCTTCGAGCATGATGGTCAGACCAAGATGGCCAATGTATTGACCTGCGCTGCTCCTAACTGGGGAACTGCTAATTTGTATCGCCATGTATCAAAAGCAGAGAATGATAAGGTGTTTCAAGATAGAATTAACTTTATTTTCAAGATTTTGAAATTTGAAAATATTGATACATTAATTGCGGGAGCCTGGGGTTGTGGCGTATTCGAACAAGATGCCAAGGACACTTGTAAAATGTTCTTAAATGCGAAAAATCTCCCCGCAAATCTTATCTTTGCTATTCCTGGAGATTACCATTATAATAAGTTTGAAGAAGTGTGCGACGAATTTTACCGTACACACTATATTTGAAAATTGTGACAAGTCTAATGGTCACTTTTGCCCAAAAACATAAAAAAGGAGAACAGCAATATGAATGAAAATCAGCAAGAAATGATAACAAGTGGTTATGTAGATTATAAAAGTACT
Organism: uncultured Clostridia bacterium; assembly: GCA_947624655.1. Taxonomy (GTDB): domain Bacteria; phylum Bacillota; class Clostridia; order TANB77; family CAG-508; genus JAAWPK01. Next base: position 59,880 of record CANQLH010000007.1, read on the forward strand.
TGTAACGATTATGGCGGCACATTAACCGTTACCTCTAACGACGACACTGAGGAGATTCAGCGTCTCCGCAAGAAAATCCGCAAGCTCAAGAAGAAGAACAAGAAACTCAAGAGAAGGTTGGAGCTTTATGAACTATAAGCAATTAATCATAGCTCGCAAAGACTTAGGAATGAGCGCTGGGAAACTTGCTGTGCAGGTTTCCCATGCTTCTATGGCTTTTCTAACCAACTAGATTAAAAACCATAATGAGCTAGTACCAGAAGAATCGTATCGCTGCCTTCGGTTAAGGCCAGATGATTATTCCGCCAATCCCCAATTAGATGCTATGATTCAAGAAGCCAAAGCGAAGGGAATATCTTATATTTATTATAAATTAATTAAAGAGTATCATCCAGGGGCTACTAGGCCATATAAAATTGATATGCTACCAGTAACAAAAGAAGAGTTTGAAGAAAATATGAAGTATTTAAGCACTCTTGTATTTGATAGGGGTAGCTATGAGAATTGGATAGACGGGAGCTTTACTAAAATTCTTTGTGAAGCGAAGAATAAAAATAAGTTACTTGCGGCGGCCCGCTATGGAGAGGAATTGGGCTTGGTAGAAGGAAGAGACTTCTTTCTCATTAAGGATAATTGCCTCACGGAGTTGACGCCTGAAGAGCCAGACGAAAATTCTCCGACCGGTGGCCGCACTTTGACGTGTATCGGCTTCAGACCGCTGCCCGCAGATATTTGTGAGAAAATTAGCAAGAAGTATCAACTTTGGAGGGAATCCTAAAATGAAGATTTATACGAGCTATTTTAGTAATCATAAGAACTTTCCAAAAGATGCAACTTACATTACTATTGCTAGAGGACAACCTTTAGGAAGTTTTATGCCACGATTAGAAGAGCTCACCCCTTCATGGGATATTATTGACAGATACCACGAAGACTGGGATGAAGAGGCTTACAAGGTCGAGTTTTGGAAGCAGTTAGATGCTTTGGACTTTGACGCTGTTATGAGGCGTTTAAAGACGATGAGTGGCGGAAAAGATGTTGTTTTGGTATGCTGGGAAGGCAAGGATAGATTTTGTCATAGGCATTTAGTAGCCGAGTGGTTCGGACAGCATGGGGTAGAGGCTAACGAGATATAAGCCGTAATTTGAAATCAAAGATTGATTTAGAAAGAATATGGGCGTGACAAAACCATTTTATAAAATCAAAAGGAAAATCTTCCCAAAATACGCCCGGGAGTATGTCGAGGGTACTCTGGACCATCCAGAGCCGATGAGAGCAAGGCCCGCACACAGGCCCCGCAAAAGCAAAGCTCGACACTCATAACAGTAGAGTACATGACGCAACTAACAATCAATAGCAAAGGTTCTATTGATAGACATGGACATTAATTCTTTGACTTGTCTATTGACCATTGGTAGCAATACAAATTCGTACATTGGCCGCACCGTGCAGGAGTTGTGGGCTTCGGCACGGTGCGAGTTTCCATGTAATGATACGTTTCACATTTTTCAATCCAGCCTTTTGCTATTCAGTTGAACACAATCCAATCCCGAAATGCCAGACTTTTAAGGAGGTGAGACAGCATGGAAGAAACTGCCAACACGACAACCGTCTATCGCTTAATGGCTTGTGAGGTAGACGAAGCAGGCAACAGAGTAAGCGAATGGCACACAATTAAACGGTGCGAAAGCATTGAGGAGTTAACCGAACGGCTCGACGAGAGACTTGCCTTCATTGACCAGTGCGCGGCACTTGACACCACAGCCTACATGGTACGCACAAGGCAAGACACAGCAGACAGCGAAGACGACAGCAACAACACACAAGCAACAGCAGAGACACACTAAGCACACACGTTGTGCAACTTGCACAACTACGAGCGTTAAACTTTGTACACTTTGACAGTTGACAGATAGCTAAGTGTATGTTATACTATAATCACAAAAGGAAAGGAGATAGATACCATGTACGAGTACCACATCTGGAACAAGAAGAACGAGGAAGAGGACATCATCTTCGGCTACTGGCTTGAGGACGCTCTTGAGAGCCACCACCTGCTTGAGGAGTACAAGAACGGTAACATCGCCATCCTGAGCAGGGATTACATCGACTGATAAAACAGTCGATGTAATTTACAGATTAAAGTAGAAAAGGTCTAAGTCAACTTGGGGTAGGAGGGAGAGGGTGGCATGACTAAGTACGTGATAGGCTATGACACACCACAGGGCTTTGTGGTATTAAAGGAAGTAGAGAACATCAATGTAGCACTTGCCTTGCGCCATCGCTACGAGGCTAAGCGCACAGAACAGATAGTGATACGCAAGCGCAGACAATAGAACAAGCAAGAGTAAAAGCTTGCGTCGTAGGGCATCGTAGAGCTGAGCGATGCCCTAGTTGTGTGCTATTAGGTAGTGTGCAATTTAATTAGCATGATTGGTCAAAGTGACGAAAATAAAAAAGTTTCCCGAAAGGGCTTGACTTTCATTTCTAATGTGGTATAATAGTATCATCAAGAGCAAAGGAGATACAACAATGAAGGCTATCAAGGGTATCGTGACTGCGGCGTGTGTGCTGTTCATCGCTTGGCTTGCACTGTCATGGCTTGACGTAGTGATGACTAACAACAATCCAGATGCAATGTGTTCTGCATGGAACTTCTTTAAAATCTTCTTTTGAGGTGATGACAATGAGAATAATGAAGATACCTGATGGTAGTAACTACCATCGTAAGGATGAGTTCAGAATAGGTCCTAACATCTACAAAGTGGTTGCGCGGATGGGGCGGTATGTAGTGTACACAATGCTCTTTCATCAGATGCACTACAACATGGCCCAAAGATGTTGGGAACCTGATGAGAAATGGGGCAAGAAAGCGCGACCGACCGGATGAGCGGGCGGCCGCATTTCTTTTTAAAAAGCACTTGACAAGTCACAGTAAAAGTGGTATAATAAATTCAGAAAGCAAGAAAAAGGAGTTTGAAACCATGAAAGTTCTTTGCGTTATTTTGCTTGTCCTCTTGTTGCTCATCCTTACCAGTCCTGTCCGCTTCTACGCTTTGACAACTCAAGTGGTGGAGATTGACAGAGATGCGGACATCGTGACAGTCGAGGACGCCAACGGAAACCTGTGGGAGTTTGAAGGTGTGGAAGATTGGGAAGTTGGTGATTGCGCTTCCATGATAATGAGTGACAATGGAACTGACACCATCTTTGATGACGAGATACTTGACATTCGTTACAGTAACTGGACATTAACACACTGAGCGGGGAGATATCCCGCTCTTTATTTGCCAAAAATAAAAAAATAATGTATAATGTAATTACAAAATAAATAAAAAGGAGAACATTCTAATGCCCTTAGAAGTATTGAAAGCATTGCTAACGCTCATTCGCTTCTGTTTAGAGTAGGACAGTTGCAAGAACTGCCCGATGCGCGAAATGTGCGGAAAAATGCCTTGCGAGATTGACCTTTGAACCCAACGCAAGGACGGCCGACAAACGGTCGTAATTTCGATACACCTAGGTTAGTAGAATTTTGAAAACGAAATGGAGAGTACAGGCTATTCGAGAAAATTAGATTCTACTGGTAGACTGGTCATTCCTACGAAGCTCCGGGAGTAGATGGGTCTTGTGGTTGGGCAAGAATACTCCTTTTACACGCATGAAGATGAGAACGGGCGCAGATACATTTGTATTGAGTGCCCTGGTGTAAATGCTCAAGTTTTGGAGGAAGCTCGCAGACTTGTGGCCAAGTATGGGATGAAGCTACCAATAAATTAAACAGGGCGCGCCGTTTGTGACTGGGACGGCGCGTTTTTGCGCTTTAATACAGTGAAGCGAAAAATCTATGCGCAAAACGTATCAATAAACCTATTGACAGGCATCCCAAAATGTGCTATACTATAATCACGATGAGGGAAGCGAAGGCAAGCCCCATTGAATAAAGAAAGGGAGTTATAACAATGACCACTTACGAGGAAGTAATTGAACGAGCAAAAACCTGTGGAGATTGGGAAGAATTTGAAGATGTAGATGGAAATTCTGTAGTAGTTATTTATTATGATGCTTACTATCAAGAACAATACACCTTTTCCAAAGACAAAAAATTTCTACAAAAAGATGAAATTGAGGCTTGACAACAAGCCCCAATTATGTTATACTATTAGTAGATTAAAGGAAGGGAGACCTCAACAATGACTGAAAATGATAGAATTGCAAAAAGGCTCGATGAATATTACAAAAACCTTGAACGCCAAAAACTTCGTAACGAGCGCAAAGAAAAAGTCAATGAGTATGAGCGTGAAATCGAAGATTTTAAGCGCAAAATACAAATCATGGAAGACCAAATTCATTTCCGGAGGGTACATTGCTAGATACAGGAAACGGCATGGAGGGGCTAAGGCTCTCTCCTTTTTCGTCAAAATGCTGAAAAGTTCTTGGCGTTTCGTACCGGCCACGCACGTTCCTGGCGGCCGGCATTTCGATTGATTGGATGCAAGCAAGTTTTGTCATGCGCGTTTCGTCATTTCGATGAAAATAGCTCTATCCCGAAATTTACTATTGACTTTGCTCTTGCTATGTGTTATAATATAGTCAAGATAAAGGAAAGGACTTGACAAGATGATTTACTGCGGATATCAGGGGTGTGGCAAAACCACCTATTGCAAGAACAACCCCAACACCACTGTTGATTTAGACAGTTCGGCTTTTGTCAAGGTGAACGGCTGGGAGGAAAATTATGTCAACATCGCTCGGTCTTTGAGTGATAATGGTAAAAAGGTTTTCATCTCCGCCCATCGTGTCGTTATCCAGTATCTCGTCAATAATGCTATCCCCTTTGAATTGCTTATCCCTGCGCAGAATCCTAAAGCATGGCGTAGCCGTCTTGAGTTTCGCTATAATCTTAACCCCACTCGTGGCAATCTCAACGCCCTTCTTGACTTTGACCAAAACTTTGAAAGTGACATGGCCTTTTACGCAACACTCGATTGTGTCAAGCATGAAATCTCGGCAAAGGTCGTTACGAATCTCGAAAATTGCATTAATTAATGCTTGACAAATCCCCTATTGTGTGTTACAATAATACCATCAAGAGAAAGGAGAAGAAAAATGGTAGTTTATGAAGTTTGGGGGCTTCCGAACGATTGGTTTGTAGCAGAGGAAGAAGACTGGCGTTATGCCGTCTGTGCCACAAAAGAATTGGCTGAAAAGGCGTTAAAGGAAGCTATTGAAGAAGATGAAGACCATAGTTACCTTTGGCAGATTAAAATCACTACTGTTACTGAAAAGAAAGGAAGTTACTAAAATGACTAACAGTTGGGTTATCAGCACTTACAAGGAAGGCGAGGGTGTCAATAACATCGCCATTCTGAACAAACAGTTCTTTGGTCTACGGGATGACGTTGTCGCCTGCGTTCAGCGTTTCAGGCTTGAGCCCTATCTCAGTGACTTAGCCTTTGAGATTGTCGATGGGGATACTGGCGAAATCCTCTATGACAGCAGGGATGACGAGGAGCCCGACATCGGCTATGACGTTGATGAAAGCGGTTTTGACCCCTACATGGGCGATTACACCTACGACTGTTAAGCGGGCCGCGGCCCGCTTAGTTTTTTCGTCATTTTAACCAAAACCGCGGACCGGTCGTGCGCGAATGGCACGACCGGTATTTTAGATTTTTAGCAAGTTGCACAAAATTCTACCCAATTTTTCGTCACTTTGCCCTCTTGATTTCTTCCCGGAATTATGGTACTATATACTTGTCCAAAGGAAAGGACGGAAAGGGGAAAAATAAAATGATTAACTACTACGTTCAAACTCAGAGACTTTATCAGTATGGGAAATGTGTTCAAACTCACACTGTTTGCTTTCTGGCAGAAGACACTGACCCGTCTCTTGCGGGAATGCCTCATACCGAGATTACTTGGGATAACCTCTTTGATTTCGTAGGTCATCACCCCTGGGTTGATTTTTCTCCCGAAGAGCGGGGAAAAGGCAAATATATCGTTGCCTTTGCTTGCTCTGATATTACCACCGTGAGCCAGAGGAAGAGCCCCAACACAACTACACTGAGCTATTCCGTTTCCCGTGCTGTTGAAACCAAAGCTTCTTTAGACGATATTTTCAAGTACCGAGATGGCGAACTCGCAATTCGTTATCTCGCCGAAAGAGGAATGAATATTCTGGTAAATGTGCAGGAGGGAAAATAAGGGAGCGGAAACGCCCCTTATTCTTTTGAGCTGGCCGCGGCGCTTATGGACGGGGCGCCGCGAATTTGGTGCTATTGTTAGTTTCAACAATTTGAGAGGCAAAAGTTTGTGCGAAATGACAGCTTGACTTTTCCTAAAAGTGTGCTATAATAATACTATCAAGAGCAAAGGAGCGAATACAATGATTAATTATTATGAACAAATCTATCGCATTTATCAAGATGGCTGTCTGGTTCGTTCCAGATGTCGTGAATTTCTTGCAGAGGATAATGACCCCTCTTTGGTCGGTACGAAAAGAACAAATATTACATGGGAGAATTTGGAAGAGTTTGATGCTAAGCACGGTCACTGGACCAACTTTACGATCTATAATACTCGCAAGGGTAGACGTATTGATTTCTTCGCTCTGAGTGACGGTCACACTGTCAAAGAGTGGAAAACTGATGAAACGGGTTTAAGCTATGAAATTACTGACGCAAAGATTTCTCAAGCCTCGTTGAAAGATATTATGAATTATTACAATAGCGACCTTGCAATTAAATATTTATTAGAAAGGGGTTTGACAGCTTTAAAAAACTAAAAATTAAGTATTGACAAATCTGCGGCAATCGTGCTATAATAACATCATCAAGAGGAGGTATAAAACCATGATGACAAAAATTTTTATTCTTTCCATTTGCAATAAAAAGACTGGTGACTGGGGAGATGTAGGCGGTTATCCCAGTCTCAGTGAGGCTCGTCGGATAGGCGAAGAACTCGTCAGGAAGTATCCCGAACGTTTCTCAGATTGGAGCGTCTATGGCGTTCTGTGGTGTCCCGATACGAATCACATCTAACTCCTTTCTTTTGATAGGCGGTCTGGCTTAACAGCTGGGCCGCCTAAATTCTGTCAGCGGGGCCGGCGCGACCACGGTCAATAGGCGCCGAATTGCGCTCAGTTAAGACCAATCGAATTTTGTGCAATCTTTCTCGTCAAAACGACGAAAATGGCTTAATCCTAAAATTCTTGTTGACAAAATCAAAAAATTGTGGTATTATAATTACACAAGGAAAGAGAAAGGAGCCACACCTATGAAGATGATTTGCTTCGACATGGACGGCACAATAGCCGATTTGTATGGAGTTCCTGACTGGCTGGAAAAACTTCACAACGAGGACGCAAGCCCTTATCAAGAAGCAAAGCCCATGTGGGACATGGAGAGATTGAACACCGTTCTTCACAAACTTATTCGCCGTGGCTATGAAATTCGAGTGATTAGCTGGCTGGCGAAGGACAGCTCCGAGGACTACAAGCAGGCGGTTCGACAAGCGAAGCTGGACTGGCTCAAGCGGTATCACTTCCCCTACACAGTGGCCCACTTGGTAGCGTATGGGACAACAAAAGCAAATTGCGTGCGGAAGATGGCAAACGCGGCAGTCTTGATTGATGACAGCGAGGCAGTTAGAAATGGCTGGCACTTGGGCGAGGTAATAAATCCTGTCGAGTGCGATATAATTGAAAGATTGGAGGCGTTGGCAAGGGGCGAATAACCGCCCCAGCCGCAAGTTATGGAATTATACGTTACTTATAACTTTTGATAGATGGAGGCACTAAAATGCAATCAACTGGAATCATTCGCCGTGTCGATTATTTGGGGCGGGTAGCTATCCCCAAAGAGCTTAGACGCACAAACAACATCAAAGAAGGCGACCCCATGGAAATCTTTGTATCTGAGGAAGGAGGAATTACTTTCGTTCCTTATGAGACTACGTTAGGGAGAGCGCTTGATACCTTCACCGAAAAAGTCCAGCTGTGGTTCGATGAAGATAGCGTATACGGTGAGGAAATTCTTGGTTATCTTAATCGTATCCGTGAAATCGTCGAATCGGAAGGATAAAGAACAAATAAGCCGAGCTCAATCTAATTGGGCTCGGCCAGCGCGGCGCCCACGACTGTGAGGCGCCGAATTTACCATTATACACCCGGCAAGCAATTTTGTCAATAGGCAAAGCGCACAAAGATTGAGACCTATTTCTCCCGAAATTTATGCAATATTCCATCTTGCAATCTGGCGCAAAAGTGCTATAATAATAATTGTCAGGAGGGCAAGGGCCCGAACGACAAAGGCACTTTGAGAATCGAAAAAAAATCTAAAAACCTCTTGACAGGCGAAGCGATTTGTGATATAATCGTTCTTGTAATCAAGAGAGAAAGAAGTGATAGATTGGAAAAGATTGATAAACGGCGTCATTACATTCTCGTCGTTGATACTGAAACTGCTAACACTTTACAGGAAGAAGATGGAAAACTCGACATGAGTTCTGTCCTCGTCTATGA